>CALVKL010000026.1 GCA_944332695.1 uncultured Bacilli bacterium | reverse complement strand
AGAAAAAACAAAATGAATGTTCCACGTGAAACATAGAATAAAACAAAATGAATGTTCCACGTGAAACATAGAAAAAACAAAATGAATGTTCCACGTGAAACATAGAATAAAACAAAATGAATGTTCCACGTGAAACATAGAAAAAACAAAATGAATGTTCCACGTGAAACATAGAATAAAACAAAATGAATGTTCCACGTGAAACATAGAAAAAATAATAATTTAAAAATAATAATTTTTTATTGATTTATCTTAATTATTTTTGTATATTATATATGCACAACATTTATGTTTGAATCTGGTCAGAGTTGGAAAACAGCAGCCATAAGAACCTCTAAATGTGTGTGCTTTTTTGTATGTTTATTATTAAGTTGGTGATATTATGAATAAATTTATGTTTGAAGCTTTGAAACAAGCAAATAAAGCATATAAAAAAAGAGAAGTCCCCATCGGAGCAATAATTGTTAAAAATAATAAAATTATTTCCCGAGCATATAATAAAAAAGAAAAAAGCAAAATTGCAACGCATCATGCAGAAATATTAGCTATAAACAAAGCTTGTAAAAAATTAAAAAACTGGAGATTAATTGATTGCACATTATATGTTACTGTTGAACCATGTTTGATGTGTTGCGGTGCCATTATCCAATCACGTATAAAAAAAGTTGTCTATGGAATACCAAACAAAAATTATGGTGGAATTGAAAGTGTTTCAAACAGTTTTAAAAATACAAATATAATAGTTGAAAAAGGTATAATGGAATCAGAGTGTTTATCTATTTTGCAAAAATTCTTTAATGAAAAAAGAAACTAAATCTTTAATAAAATGGACAAAAATGTTATAATTAAATAGTTGAGGTGAATAGTATGTATCAGGCATTATATCGAAAATATCGACCAAAAACATTTGAAGATGTTGTAGGGCAGGATGTTGTCATCAAAACATTAAAAAATGCTATAATTAATAATAAAATTAGTCATGCATATTTATTCGCAGGACCTAGAGGTTGTGGAAAAACAACTATTGCTAAAATATTTTCTAGATTAGTTAATTGTGAAAATAATGAAAAAGGAACACCATGCAATAAATGTGTTTGTTGTACACAAAATAACGAGCAAAATATGGATGTTATTGAAATGGATGCTGCTTCTAATAATGGTGTTGATGAAATAAGAGAAATAAATAACAAAGTTAAGTTAGCACCAACTCTTGGAAAATATAAGATATATATTATTGATGAAGTTCATATGTTAACGATAGGAGCATTTAACGCACTATTAAAAACTCTAGAAGAACCACCTAGTCATGTTATTTTTATTTTAGCTACTACTGATCCACATAAAGTACCAATAACGATATTATCTCGTTGTCAACGATTTGATTTAAAAAAAATAACTGAGGAAAAAATAAGTGAAAGATTAAAATCTATTTGTAATAGTGAAAATATTGCAATTGATGATGAGGCGATTTTTGAAATAGCTCATTTAGGTGATGGTAGTTTAAGAGATTCTATTGGTATATTAGATCAAGTTGTTTCCTATACTAATGAAAAGATTAATTTAAATGATATTCATGAAGTAAATGGTACTATTTCTCAAAATGATGTATATGAATTAATCAACAACACAATAGATAATAATTTAACTGATGTTATAAAAAAAATTAATGAATATAATAATAGAGGGAAAAGTATTATAAAAATAACTGAAGAAATTATTTTGTTTTTAAGAAATGCTATTATTTTTAAAACGACTAGTGATTTTATTGAAGATAAAAATAATATATATTTAAATATAAATAAAAAAATTACATCAGAAAAAATGTTAGATTATATTAAAGTTATGAATGAATCGTTATTAGATATGAAAAAATTTTCCAATCCCAAAATGCTTTTAGAATTAGCGTTCATAAAAATAATTGATACGCCAAAAATAAATTTAACTGAATCTAAAATTGAACTTGATGTAAAAAGCATAAAAAAACCAAAATTAGAAGAAAAACAAACAAAAAAAGAACATAGTGTAGCAACAAATGAATTATATGAAAAATTAAATGAATTTGTTGAAATAAGAGTAAATAATACACTTGCTAAATTTTCAAAAAAAGACACTTTAGAATTAAAAAAAGCATTAAATAAAATAATGGATTATGTTATGGATGAAAAATACAATATTTATGCAACAATGATTTTAGATGGAGAATTAAAAGCTGTTAGTGATGAATATGCTGTATTTACTTACAGCAATAATCATTTATCCAATCTTTTTAATGAAAATATAAATAAAATCGAAAATCTAATGGAAGAAGTATTAAAAAAACATTATAAAGTAGTGGCTGTTGATAATGATAAGTGGAATTTAATAAAAGAAGATTTTAATTATAAAAAGAAAAAATATGAATATCATGAAGAAAATATTAAAATAGATGAAATAATTAGTAAATTAAATAAAGATACAATTGATGATATGCAATCTTTATTTGGTGAAATAGTAGAATATAATTAAGGAGGAAAATATGAATATACAAGCGATGATGAAACAAGCTCAAAAATTACAAAAGGATATGTTAAATGCTAAAAAAGAAATAGATGAAACTATATTTGAAAATAATAAATCATTTGTTACTGTAAAAGCAACAGGGAATAAAAAAATAAAATCTATTAAAATTGATATTGAAAATATTAATAAAGAGGAAATAGAAATGGTTGAAGATTTAATTTTAGTAACTATTAATGAATTAATGGATAAAATTGATAAAGAAACTGAGACAAAAATGGGTAAATATACACAAGGAATGCCGGGGTTATTTTAATGATTTATCCAGAAACAATTAATAATTTAATTGAATGTTATAAGAAACTACCGGGCATTGGTGAAAAAACAGCTGAAAGAATGGCATTATATAGTTTAGAGTTAGATCAAGAAATAATTGATCTTTTTGTGCAGTCTTTAGAAAATTTAAAAACTAAAATTAAAAGGTGTAAGATATGTAATAATTTAGCACAAAATGATATTTGTTCAATTTGTTCAAATAAAGAACGTGATCATAATGTTATTTGTGTTGTAGAAGAACCAAAAAATGTTTTCCAATTTGAAAAAATTGGTTCTTATAAAGGATTATATCATGTTTTAGATGGACTTATTTCACCTTTGGAAAATATTAATCCGGAAGATATTAACTTAAGTAGTTTAATTAAAAGAATCGATGAAGAGAATATCAAAGAAATTATTATTGCAGTAAAGCCTAGTGTTGAGGGGGAAACAACAGCTTTATATATTTCAAAAATACTAGGAGGAAAAAAAGTTACTATATCTAAAATAGCCCATGGTGTTCCAATTGGTGCAGATATGGATTATGTTGATGCTTTAACTTTAGAAATGGCATTAGAGGAAAGAAAAGATATAACAAGTAATTTAGAAGAATAATAAATTTTTTTTAATCATAATTTTTATTGGTGAAAAATATGATTAAAAAATTATATAGTTTATTAAAAAAAATCGTTATTAGTGCTTTTATTTTATATGGTTATAATTTAATTGTTACTCCTCTTAATTTAATTATTCCTATCAATATAATAACAATTCTTTTATTAACTTTATTTGGTATTCCAGCTTTATTTGCTTTAATTATTATATTAATTGTTATTTTTTAGAAAGAGGTGAGCATATGTTAGAACAATTTGAAACAAAACAACCTATAGCTTATAAAATTATTAATAATACTTTAAATAAAAAACATTTTGCTCACGCTTATTTAATTGAGACAAATGGTAGTGATGACGGATTTGTTTTCGCATTAACTTTAGCTAAATTAATATTATGTCCTAAAGATGGACAAGTTAATTGTGATAATTGCAATCAATGTCAAATGATTGATAATGGTAATTTTCCAGAATTAAAAATAATTAATCCCGATGGAAATTGGATTAAAAAAGAACAACTAATTGAATTACAAGAAGAATTTAAAAAAAAATCATTAATTGGCAATAAAAAAATTTATATAATTAATAAAGCTGAAAAACTAAATATTAATGCAAGCAATACAATATTAAAATTTTTAGAAGAACCATCCGAGGGAATAATTGCTATTTTAATAACAAATAATATTTATCAGTTATTAGAAACAATTATTTCCCGTTGTCAGATAATATCTTTAAATGGAAATAATGATTTTTTAAATAATAAAACGACATTTGAAAAAATAGGTCAATTATTAACTGTTACTAAGGAAGAATTTGAAGTTTTTATTAATGATGAAAATAAAAAAAATAAAATATCGACAATATTAAAGTTTATTAATTATTATGAAAAAAATCACAAAAAAGTGTTATTATATATGAATGAATATTGGTTTAATCAATTTAATGATAAAGAATCTATTTCCCAAGCAATATTAATTATTATTTATTTTTATAAAGATGTTTTAAATTATAAAATAAATTGTCCAATTGAAATATTTAATGATCATATAGAAGAAATTAAAAACATTGCTGAATTAAATAGTATAGATGTTTTAATAAATAAAATTAAAATATATAATGAAAATCGCCAATTATTAGATTATAATGCTAATATAAATTTATTAATGGATAGAATCATTATTAAGATGGAAGGTGTATAAATGATTAGAGTTGTTGGAGTGGCTTTTGAAAATAATAAGCAAATATATTATTTTGATCCTAAATCTTTAGATTTAAGAAGAAATGTAACAGTTATTGTTGAAACAGAAAGAGGATTACAGTTTGGTAAAGTTATTTTGCCTCCTTTTGATATTGATGATAAAACATTAAAATACCCTCTTAAAGATGTTATTAGAATATCAACTAAAAAAGACTATTTAGAACATAAAAAAAATTTACGTGATGCGGAGAATGCATTAAATAAGTGTCGCCAACTAATTTCAAAATTAGAATTAAATATGCAAATAATGGATGCTAATTTTACTTTTGATCGTTCACAATTATTATTTAGATTTTTATCAGAAAACAGAGTTGATTTTCGTCAATTGGCTAAAGAATTAGCTAATATTTATAAAACAAGAATAGAGTTAAGACAAATTGGGGTTAGAGATAAAGCTAAAGAAATTGGTGGGTGTGGTTTATGTGGAAGAAAACTATGTTGTTCACGTTTTGAATCTGATATTGCATCTATTTCAATAAATATGGCTAAAAATCAAAATTTATCTTTAAATCCTAATAAAATTAATGGTGTTTGTGGAAGACTATTATGCTGTTTAAAATATGAGGATGAAACTTATAAAGAATATAAAAAAGATTTACCTAAAATAGGTGCTATAGTTGAAACAGAAAAAGGAAAAGGTAAAGTAGTAGAAATAGATATATTAAACAAAAAATACAAAGTTAATATTCCTGAGGTAGGAATTATTGATGGAAGTAATTAATTATCTATTAGGATTTAAAGACAAATACATTGTTCAAAATACACAAATGTTTAATTTTTCTTTAGATTCTGTACTACTTCCCAATTTTGTCACAATTAATAAAAATGTAAATAGTATTTTAGATATTGGTTGTGGTAACGCACCAATACCTTTAATTTTATCAACTAAAACGAAAGCTAATATAATTGGCGTTGAAATTCAAAAAGAAGTATATGATTTAGCTGTTAAATCAGTTAAAATAAATAAATTAGAAAATCAAATAAAGATTATCAATGCTGATATAAATGATATATATAATCAATTTAAAACCGAATCATTTGATATAATTACTTGTAATCCGCCTTTTTTTAAGATGAATTCTAACTCTAATCTTAATAAAAGTGATTATAAAACAATTGCTCGTCATGAAATAAAATTAAATTTAGATGATATATTTAAAATAGCTAAAAAATTACTTAAAAATAATGGCTATATTGCTATTGTTCATCGTCCTGAACGTTTATTAGATATTTTAAACAGCATGCAAAAATACAATATTGAACCTAAAAAAATCCAATTTATTTATCCGAAAAAAGATAAAGAAGCAAATATTTTATTAGTCGAAGGAACTAAAAATGGTAAAAAAGGTCTAAAAGTATTAAATCCAATTTATACTCATTTAGATAATGGTGAATATACTAATGAAATAAAGAAATATTTTGAAGGTGATTAAAATGATTCAAAAAAGTTATGATAATAAACCAACCTTATATTTAATAGCTACTCCTATTGGGAATATGGAAGATATCACATATCGAGCTATTGATATATTAAAAAAAGTTGACGTTATATTTTCAGAAGATACAAGAATAACAAATCAATTATTAAATTATTATAATATTAAAAATAAACTAATTTCTTCGCATCAATATAATGAAAAAGAAAATATTGATAAATTATTAAATTATTTAAAAAATGGTAGTAATGTTGGATTAGTTACCGACAGAGGAACACCAATTATTAGTGATCCAGGATATTACTTATCCCAAGCTGCTATTAATAACAATTTTAATGTTGTTTCAATTCCTGGAGCCACAGCTTTTGTCTCTGCTTTAATTACTTCTAATATTGAACCATTACCTTTCACCTTCTTTGGTTTTTTAAATAGTAAAACAAGTAAAAGAAAAAAAGAATTAGAAAAATTAAAAAATTATGAGACGACTTTAATTTTTTATGAATCTCCTCATCGGTTAATAGATACTTTAAATGACATGTTGGAAATATTGGGAAATAGAAGTTGTAGCATTTCCCGGGAAATAAGCAAGAAATTTGAAGAAATTTATCGCGGAACTATTAAAGAAATAATTAATAATTTTGATACTCTAAAAGGTGAATTTGTTATAGTAGTAGAAGGAAATAAAAATGGCAACCAATTTGATAATTTAAGTATAATCGAGCACGTTAATTTATATATCAAAGAAGGATTAGATGTTAAAGAAGCTATTAAAAAAGTTGCGAAAGACCGTCAAATAAATAAAAACGAAGTGTATAATGAATATCATAAGTAGGTGAAAAAAATGAAATTAATTGTTGGTTTGGGAAATAAAGGAAATGAATATAATAATACTCGTCATAACGTTGGTTTTATGGCCATTGATGAATGTTTAAAAAAATATAATATTGAACTCAATAAACTAAAATTCGATGGTTTATATAACGAGACAATTATAAATGATGAAAAGGTAATCTTTTTAAAACCGCAAAAATATATGAATTTATCTGGCGATGTTATTATAAAATATATTAACTATTTTAAAATAAATATTAAAGATATATTAATTATTCACGATGATATAGATTTAGAAATCGGTACTTTTAAAATTAGATATAAAGGTGGAACCGCTGGTCATAATGGTTTAAAAAATATCGCATCTAATTTAAAAACAAATGAGTATAAAAGAATAAAAATTGGTATTTCTAAAAACAATATTGATATGATTGATTATGTATTAGGTAAATTTAATAATGATGAATTAATTAAAATAAATGAAGTTATTAAAAAAATACCTGATATTATTGATGATTTTGTTAATTTATCTTTCGAAAATCTAATGAATAAATATAACTAAGATACAATGGTATCTTTTTTGTAGCGGAGGTGAATTATGATATTTAATAAATTATTTGATGATTATAGCCATAAAGAAATCGGTGGTTTAACAGATGAACTTAAATGTATTTATATAGCTAATAATTTTAAAGATAATACTTTAGTTGTTTGTAATAGTTTATATGAAGCTAATAAATTTTATCAAACTTTAAAAAACTATGTAGATAATGTCTACTTTTTTCCTATGGATGATTTTATGACTAGTGAATTAATTGCTATTTCACCTGATTTTAAAATGACAAGATTAGAAACATTAAATAGTATTGATAATTGTATCGTTGTAACTAATTTAATGGGTTATTTAAGATTCTTACCTCCTCGTGATATATTTAAAAAAAGTTTCATTAAATTAAAAGTAAATGATGAAATAAAAGATTTAGCTAATAAATTATTTGATATTGGTTATGAGAAAGAAACAATCATTAATAAAACTGGAGACATGGCTATTAGAGGTTATGTTATTGATGTCTTTCCAATTAATTATGATAACCCAATTAGAATTGAATTTTGGGGTGATACTATTGAATCAATTAGAAAATTTGATATTAATACCCAATTGACTATTGAAAATATTAATGAAGTTGAGATAATTCCTAATAAAGAAGAATTATCAAATGATCATGTTGATATTTATAGTTATTTAAAAGGAACAGTTTATTATAATGAATTTGAAGATATTAAAATCGGTTATAGTAATCTAATGAATGAAGTATTAGAATATAATCCTCATAAAAAATATTTCTTTGATTTTAAAGAATATGATTCTATTAAACTATCAAATAATTATAGTAAATATAATTATAACTCTTTTAAAATAGAAGATCGTTTTGCTAATATTAAAGATATTTTAAAATATAAAAATAAAACAGTTATAATATGTGTTTCTAATCGTTATCAAGCTAATAAAATAATTGATGAAATAGATTGTGTATTTACTAATATCAATCAAATATTTGATAAAAAAACAAATGTTGTTGTTTTTAATATTAACGAAGGCTTTATTTTTAATGATTATGTATTTATCTCTGAAAACGAAATATTTAATAAAAAAAATACGATTCCTTATAAAACTAATTTTAAATATGGAACTAAAATAAAAGATATTTCCAAATTAGAAATTGGTGATTATATTGTTCATAATATTCACGGTATTGGTAAATATCTAGGTCTTAAAACAATTAATAAAAATGGTTTAACTAAAGACTATTTACAACTAGAATATAAAGATGGCGATAAATTATATATACCTGTGGAAAAAATTGATTTAATTAGTAAATATTCTTCAAATGATGGTTATATTCCTAAAATAAACAAATTAGGAACTTCCGATTGGACAAAAACAAAATTAAAAGCTCGTTCTAAAGCTCATGATATCGCATTAGAATTACTTAAAACTTTTGCTTTAAGAGAAGTAAATAAAGGTTTTAGTTTTAATAAAGATGATGCTGAACAACTAGAATTTGAAAAACAATTTCCATATCAAGAAACTATTGATCAAATAAAAGTATTAGAGGAAATTAAAAAAGATATGGAAAGTATTCATCCTATGGATCGATTATTGTGTGGTGATGTTGGTTATGGTAAAACTGAAATTGCTTTTAGATGTGCTTTTAAAGCAATATTATCAGGAAAACAAGTTTTAATGTTATGTCCAACAACTATTTTATCTAATCAGCACTTTCTTAATGCTTTAGATCGCTTTAAAAACTTTCCTGTTAATATAAAATTGATAAATCGGTTTACTACACCTAAAGTCTATCATGAAACATTATTAAAACTTAAAGAAGGAACGATAGATTTTGTTATTGGTACACATAGATTACTTAATGATGAAATAAAATATAAAGACTTAGGATTATTAATTATCGATGAAGAACAAAGATTTGGCGTAACTCATAAAGAAAAAATAAAAAAATTAAAAAATAATATTGATGTTTTAACTTTATCAGCAACCCCAATTCCTCGTACTTTACAAATGTCGTTATCAGGGATTAAAGGTTTATCGACTATTGAAACCCCTCCTTCTAATCGCTATCCTGTTCAAACTTATGTCTTAAATTATAATACTAAAATAATTAAAGACGCTATTTATAAAGAATTATCAAGATCCGGTCAATGTTTTATTTTATATAATCATATTGATAGTATTATAGCCAAAACAAAAGAAATACAAGACTTAGTTAAAGATGCCAAAGTAGTATATGCTCATGGTAGAATGAATAAAACTGAAATAGAAGATATTATGCTTAAATTTATTAATAAAGAATATGATGTTTTAGTTTGCACAACTATTATTGAAACTGGTATTGATATACCTAACGTTAATACTTTAATTATTCTAGAAGCTGATAAATTAGGTTTATCTCAATTATATCAATTAAGAGGTCGAGTTGGTAGAACTAGTAAAATAGCTTATTGTTATCTAATGTATAGTAAAATACTATCTGAAATTGCTACTAAAAGATTAAATACTATTAAAGAATTTACTGAATTAGGTAGTGGCTTATCAATCGCTAGAAGAGATTTATCCTTAAGAGGCGCTGGTTCATTTCTAGGCGATGAACAATCTGGTTTTATTGATAGTATTGGTATTGAATTATTTACGCAATTACTAAAACAAGAAATCGATAAATTAAAAGGAATTTATGTTAAAGAAGAAGAAGCGCAACCATTAATTGAAGTCGATACTTATATATCAGATTCTTATGTCCAAGATATCGATTTAAAAATCGAAATCCATAAAAAAATAAATGAAATAGATTCTTATGATAAATTATTGTCAGTATCTAAAGAATTAGAAGATCGATTTGGTAAATTAGATGACAAATTAATAATTTATATGTATCAAGAATGGTTTGAATCTTTAGCATCTAAATTAAATATAATTAGTGTCAAACAAAACTCTAAAGAAATAGAATTAATGATTGATCCTAATATTGATGGTGAAAAATTATTTCTAGAAACATTTAAAATAAGTCATAATTTTAGATTTGGAACTCGTGGTAAGAATTTAATTATTACTTTGAAATTACAAGGTTTAGAAAAACACTTTATTTATTATTTAATTGATTTATTATTTGTCATAGAAAAAGCTAAAAAATAAAGCTTTTTTTATTTCTGACACATGCGTATTTACATATTGACTTTTAACTTATTTTAAGTTAAACTTAATTTATATGATTATGGTTATATAAAGAGAAGAAATAGGAAACAAGTTTTATTTCCTAGGATGAACCTTAAAATATTAGTATAATACATCTAGAATAGAAGTGGTTTAGTAGAGAAATCGAAAAATCACTTTTTCTTTGTTCTAAAAATGTTAAAATTAAAATTATCAACTTTTAACTTTGACATTTTATTAGGTTTTATTTTAACATTTGTATTTTGATCTTAATATTAAAATTTTTTAAAAAAACACTTGGCAACGTGTGTGTGATAATATTATTTAAAGTGATTTTAATGAGATTAGTTGATATTAGAAATAAAATTAAATAACAGAGATGTAGTTATATTTATGAAGTATGATAATTTTTATAGAACTTTTGGTGATGACTGTTATATAGTAAGCGGTTTATTAGGTTATTGATTTTATAATAAAAATATTAAGTAAAAATAGAAGAAAAATATATAAAAAATTAAGAATATTAAAACATTATAATATTAATAAATATGATAAAGTATTAAGTAGTTATTACGGGTTTTTTAAAATCCAAAAGTATTAAGTATATTATTTAAAATATTGTTTAAACTAACCTTGAGGTGAAACATGAAAACTACAGGGATAGTAAGAAGAATTGATGAGTTAGGAAGAATCGTAATACCTAAAGAAATAAGAAGAAGTTTAAGAATAAAAGAAGGAGAAAATTTAGAAATATTAATTAATAATGATAGTATAATTTTAAAAAAGTATTCAATTATAAAGAATTTAAATGATTTTGCGCAGAATATTACAGATTCTATTTATTCTTTTATTGATAATAGTGTCTTAATTACAGATACTGATAATATTTTGGCGGTATCTGGTCCTTTAAAAAAGCAATTATTAAATAAAGAAATTGGAATTGATTTAGAAAATAAAATAAAAAGAAGAGAAGAAATGATTGAAAAGCATAAAAAATCATTAAAAATAACTAATGAAGAAATAGAATGTACGTATGCTGTTAGTCCAATTATTGTTAATAGTGATGTAATCGGTTTGGTAATGATTATTGGTGAAGTTGCTGATGTTGATTTTAAACTAACTCAAATAATTTCTAAGTTTTTATCTAATCATTTAGAAATGTAAAGTTGCGTAAAATGTCGCTATTTGTTTACAAAAAATATTGTTTTAAAATTTAAATTTATGGTATATTAATATTATCGTTAAAATAGAAGGGAAAAAAAGAATGGCTAATAAGTTAACGGAGTTTTCAGCTTTAATTTTATTATTCACACCAGTTTTTTTTGCTACTGCAAGTGTGATAGTAAGTTTTAATATGGTGGATTTTATTTATTTGTTATTAGTTGGTTTAATCTTTTTGAAATATTTTATTGTAAAAGGAAGGCATTGAAGTTTTCTTTTTTTATTTGTATAATTAATATGGTGATTATTTATGGTTGATACACATTGTCATATTTTTAAAGAATATTATGATAATATAGATGAAGTAATAAAGAAAATGAAAGATAATATAATAATTGTAAGTGGTACTAATGATTCTGACAATCTAGAAGTAATAAATTTATGTAATAAATACAACAATGTTTATGGAACACTAGGAATTCATCCTACTGAAAGAGGTAATTTAGATTTTATTGAAAAAAATATAAATCAATCTAAAATAGTTGCTATTGGTGAAATAGGATTAGATTATTATTGGAATAATGAAAAAGAAAAACAAAAAGAAATTTTTATAAAACAATTAGATTTAGCTCAAAAATACAACAAACCAGTAGTTATTCATAATAGAGAAGCAACTAATGATATTTATCAAATATTAAAAAATTATCCTGATTTAAAAAAAGTTATTCATTGTTATAGTGGTAGTTTAGAGATGGCTTTAAATTTTATTAAAATTAATTGTCGTTTAGGTATTGGTGGAGTTTTAACCTTTAAAAATAGTAATTTAAAAGATGTTATTCAAAAAATAGATTTAAAGTATTTATTATTAGAAACAGATAGTCCTTTTTTAGCGCCAGAACCTTTAAGGGGAACTAAAAACGAACCATATAATATAATATATGTAGCCAAAAAAATAGCTGAGATTAAAAGTATTTCTTTAGAAGAAGTATTAAAACAAACAACTTTAAATGCCATTGATCAGTTTGACTTGAAAATTAATTTATGATAAACTTTGATTATTGAGGTGAAGGAATGAATTTTTATTTACTAAGTCTATTTGGTAAATGGGGGATTTTGGTAATATTATCAGTCATGTCATTATTAGGCTTTAAAATAGAAGAAACTATGAATGATAATATTACATCAACTGTAGTAAAATATGAAATTGTTAAAACTTATGATAGTTCAATTCCAAGTAATATAACTAAGGTTATTACAGAAGGAAAAGATGGAATCGTTTATTATGCTAATGATGAAGAAATAGTTTTAGAGGAAGTTATTAATGAAGAAGTAGTCGTTGGAACGGGTAAATATGGAATATATACCGGTGTTATGACAGGTTATGGACCAGATTGTAAAACTTGTTCAGGACGTGGTTATGTAGCTTGTAAAACAGAAGATAAAAAAAATTTCAATTTGATTAAAGATGGTATTTATTATAATGATGATGAATATGGTGAGGTCAGAGTTTTAGCTGCTGCTTTAACTGAATTTCCTTGCGGAACAATTGTTGAAGTAAATAGTTCTAATTTAGGTGATTTTACGGGTATTGTCATGGATACGGGATATACCATGCGTGAACAATTAAAAAAAGGTGTATATCATTTTGATGTTGCCTTTAAAACCGAAGAAGATGAAAATGTTAGAAAAGCAACTAATATGAAAGGTAATGTAATATATAGTGTTCAAAGATGGGGCTGGTAGACCATCTTTTAATTAAAAAATGTCATAATACTGATTGTAAGTTGAAAGACTCTTATAATAAAAACTAGATAAGTCAACTTATACAAAATTTGATAAAATTAATCTAGGAGGATGATGT
>CALVKL010000025.1 GCA_944332695.1 uncultured Bacilli bacterium | reverse complement strand
AAGAGGAAGTTTGCTTTTTATTTTGAAAAAATTAAAATAGTTAGGTTGCGGACATGGTCTGCCGTATGATATAATATATGCGGTGATTTGATGAAAACATTAATTATGCCTTCTAGTTTAAATCAGTTAAAACTTAATTGTGATGGCTTTGTTATTGGAATAAAAAATTTAAGTATTAATATGCCATATTATTTTGATTTAGAAGATTTAAGAAATATTAACAAAGAAATTTTTGTTTGTTTAAATAAAAATATGCATAATCAAGATATTGCTTTATTAAAAAATACATTAATAAAATTAAATGAATATAATATTAAAGCGGTTATATTTTATGATTTAGCTATACCTAATTTAGCAAATAAATTAAATTTAAATTATGATTTGGTGTGGAGTCAAGAACATATGACTACTAATTACCATACTATTAATTTTTGGTATGAAAAAAATGTTAAATATACTTGGATTTCTAATGACATAACTTTAAGAGAAATGAAAGAAATAAAAGATAATACTAAGGCAAAATTAATGGTAACTTTATTTGGATATTTACCTATGTTTACCTCTAAAAGACATTTAATTAAAAATTATTTGAAGTTCTTTAATTTAGACGATAAATCAAAAATAAATTATATGCAAAAAGAAGGAAAAGACTATCCTTTAGTTGATGATAATGGAACAATTGTTTATACTGATTTTATTTTAAATGGTTTAAAAGAAAAATTATTATTGAATTATGATTATATTATTTTAAATAGTTTTTTGATTGATGATGATAAATTTATTAAAGTTTTAGACATATTTAATAAAGTAAATAATGATAATATCGATAGACAAGAAAAACAATTAAATCAATTGTTTAATAATTTAAAGAAGGGCTTTTTCTATAATGAAACAGTATATAAGGTGAAATAATGAAACCAGAATTATTAGCGCCAGCCGGCGATTTAGAACGTTTAAAAATAGCTTTATTATATGGCGCGGACGCTGTATATATAGGGGGTACTTTATTCGGTTTAAGGGCAAATGCGATTAATTTTACAATTGAAGAAATAAAAGAAGGCGTTACATTTGCTCATAAATTAAATAAAAAAGTTTATGTTGCTGTTAATATAGTATTACATAATAAAGAAATTAAATTTTTAATTGATTATTTAAAACAGTTAGATAAAATTAAAGTTGATGCAATTATCGTAAGTGATCTAACGGTTTTAGATTTAGCTAAAAAACATACCAATTTAGAAATTCATATTTCAACTCAACAATCAACTTTAAATTATGAAGCGGTTGAATATTTTAAAAAGCTAGGAGTAACAAGAGTAGTTTTGGGTCGCGAAGTAACAAAAGAAGAAATTAAAGAAATTCAAAAAATTGGATTAGAAGTTGAAATATTTATTCATGGGGCAATGTGTGCAAGTTATAGTGGTAGATGTGTTTTATCAAATTATTTAACTAATCGTGATGCAAATCGTGGTGGTTGTAGTCAAATATGTCGTTGGGATTTCGATTTATTAGATGAAAACAAAAAACTATTAAAAGGTGACAAAAATTTTACTTTTTGTTCGAAAGATTTATCTTTATTAAAACATATTAAAGAAATATGTGACATGGGGGTTAATTCATTAAAAATAGAAGGAAGAATGCGCTCTATTTATTATATTGCTACTGTAGTTAATATTTATCGTCAAGCAATTGATAATGTTTATAATCAAAAATATGTATACAATTTAAAACATGAGAATATACTATCTAGAGTAGCTAATCGTGATAGCATTGTTCAATTTTTTGATGGTAATTATGATGAAAAATGTAGTTATTATAATAATCGAATTGAAATTTCTAATCAGGATTTTTTAGGTTTGGTTTTAGACTATGATAAAAAGACTAATATAGCTACTATTGAACAAAGAAACTATTTTAAAAAAGGAGATATAGTGGAATTTTTTGGCCCTAACAATATAGGAATAACTTATCAAATCAATGATATTTATGATATTGATAATAATTTAATTGAAATAGTAAGACATCCTAAACAAATAGTTTATTTAAAAGTTGACTTTGAATTAAATAAAAATGATTTAATGCGAAGTGTTGACAAAAATCAAAATTTATAGTATTATTTTTTAGACTTAAAATTAAAGAGGTGAAATACATGTCAAATAAAGAAGTCTATGTTACCAATAATGGTTTAGAAGAAATGAGAAATGAATTGGATCATTTAATTAATGTTAGAAGACCGGAAGTAATCAATGCTTTAAAGGAAGCTCGTGCTTTGGGAGATTTATCAGAAAATGCGGAATATGATGCAGCTAGAAATGATCAAGCTGTAGTCGAAAATAGAATTAAAGAATTAGAAGTATTAATCGAAAATGCTAAAGTGATTGATGCGGCTTCAACCGATAAGGTTATGATTGGAGCAAGCGTTAAATTAGAGTATGTTGATGATGGTGAAATTGAAACATATACTATCGTTGGCAGTACTGAAGCTGATCCATTTGAAAATAAGATTTCTAATGAATCGCCAATTGCTCAAGCTATTTTAGGGCTAGAAGTTGGTAATATCGCATCAGTTGAAAGTCCTAATGGTAAATATAATGTTAAAATTATAGAAATTTTTTAAACATCTATTTAATAGATGTTTTTTAAAAATTTACTTGCAAATAATTTTTAAATATTATATACTAGTTAATGAACTTTGAAGGAGGATATAAAATGAAAGAAGTTGTAATCAAAATTGAAGGAGAAGAATGGAAAAATGCTTTAGACAAAGCTTTTAAAAAGTTAAATAAAGAAGCTAAAATTGATGGCTTTAGACCTGGTAAAGCACCTAAGGAAGTTTATATTAAGAAATATGGAATGACTAACCTTTATATGGAAGCTGCCGAAACTTGTCTAAATAGAGCATATGATTTAATGTTAGAAAAGAATAGTAACGAAGTTATTGTTGCTCAACCAGAAGTGAATATTAGTGCTGTAACAGACGATTATATTGAATTTAAATTTAATTTAACATTAAAACCAGAAGTAAAATTGGGGAAATATAAAGATTTAGGAGTAAAGAAAGAATCAGTTAAAGTAACAAAAAAAGAAGTAGCAGAAGCTCTTGAACAAATGCGTGAAAGATATATGGAAAATATTGATAAAGATGGCGCTGTTGAAAATGGTGATGTTGCTGTTATCGATTTTGAAGGATTTAAAGATGGTGTTGCTTTTGAAGGCGGTAAAGGTGAAGATTATTCTTTAAAAATTGGAAGCAATACATTTATTCCTGGTTTTGAAGATCAAATAATTGGTATGGAAAAAGGTGAAGAAAAAGATATTAATTTAACTTTCCCTAGTGATTATCATGCTGAAGATTTAAAAGGTAAAAAAGTAGTTTTTAAAGTAAAAGTAAAAGAAATTAAACAACAAAAATTACCAGAATTAGATAAAGATTTCTTCTTAGATTTAGGAATGGAAGGAATTGAAACTAAAGAAGATTTAGAAAAACAATTAGAAGAAAATATTAAAACTAGAAAAGAAGCTGAAGCAGATAATAAATATATTGACGAATTGTTAATAGCTGCATCTAAAAACACTAAAATTGATATTCCTGAAATTATGATTGAAGAAGAAATTGATCGTATTTTAAAACAATATGAAGAAAACTTAAAAATGCAAGGTGTTACTTTAGAAATGTTTTATAAATTTACTAATAGTGATGAACAGACACTAAGAGATCAAATGAAAGAAGAAGCTAAAAATCGAGTTACTTATCGCTTGATGTTAGAAGAAATAGCTTCTAAAGAAAACATTGAAGTGACAGATGAACAAGCACAAACAGAAGCAACAACTTTAGCTACTAAATATCAAATGGAAAAAGAAGAATTTTTAAAATTATTTGGTGGATTAGAAATGGTTAAGTATGATTTAAAAATGCGCCAAGCACTAGAAGTTCTAAAAAAATAGAACTTTTTTTGTTATAATATTACTAGGTGATGTTATGCGTGTTATAAGCGGAAAGTATAAAGGGAAAGTATTAGAAGGGTTTGATATTAAAGGAACTAGACCAACGATGGATCGAATAAAGGAATCAATGTTTGCAATTATTCAAAGTTATTTGAAAGATGCTGTTTGTTTAGATTTGTTTGCAGGAAGTGGAAGTCTAGGGATTGAAGCTTTGAGTAATGGCGCCAAAAAGTGCTATTTTGTTGATAATAATCAAATTGCAATTGATAAGATAAATAAAAATACTAGTGGTATAGAAAATAAAGAAATAATTAAAGTTGATTGCTTTAAGGCTTTGTCGAACTTTAAAAATAAAATAAAATTTGATATCATTTTATTAGATCCACCTTATCATGACAATTTATTAAATAAAGTTTTAGCTAAAATAGTTGAATATGATTTGTTAAAAGAAAATGGTATTATTGTTTGTGAGTTAGAAGATGAAAATATACTTACTTCTTTAAAGATGATTAAAGAGAAAAAATACGGCAACAAATATGTTAAAGTATTTATTAAAGATTAAATGTTAAAAAAAGGAAACGATTAATTTTTAAACAATATAACTAGTAGGAGGTAAAAATGTTTAAAAATTTTTTGGTTGTCCAAGATGGATTTAAAGATTGTGGACCAGCTTGTTTACTTATGATAATAAAATATTATAAAGGCAATATAGCCATTAATGAGCTAAAAGAAATGTGTAAGACTAATAAACAAGGAACTACTGCTTACCATTTGATTGAAGCTGCTAAAAAGTGTGGTTTTTCAAGTTATGGCTATAAAACAAAATTAAATGATATCAATAAAGACAATATTATTTTACCATGTATAGCCCATGTAATTTTAGAAAACTCCTACAATCATTATGTTGTAATAAAGACAATAGATTTTAAAAATAGAAAAATAATTATATATGACCCAGTTGGTAAAATAAAAAAAATGAGTTATTTTGAGTTTGAAAAAATATTCAATGACATTATTATCCAATTATACCCTGTTACTACAATAAAAAATATTCCCACCAACTCAGTCATAAAATTCATCTTTAATATTATAAAATCCTCAACAAACCAAATAATACAAATAATAATTATTTCTATTTTTATTACTTCGTTTTCTATTATAACATCCTTTTATTTACAATATATGGTTGATAATGTTTCTTTTGAAGGTAGAATATATTTGATTTTTATAATATTTTTATTAGTTTATCTTATGAAAATAATATCCTCTTTTTTAAGAAATAAGTTGATCATATTAATTAATCAAAAAGTGGACCTTAATCTTAATTTTAATACTTTTAAACAAATTATTAACCTCCCATATTGTTACTATAAAAATAATACAACAGGTGAAATTATATCGAAAATTAATGATTTAGACATAATAAGACAAGTTATCAGTAAAATCATAATAAGTACTATTGATCTACCACTAGCTTTGTTATCTTTAATAATGATTTATGTTTTAAATGAAAAATTATTTATCATTAGTTTAATTATTTTATCTTTATATTGGTTAATTCTTATTATTTTTCAAAAACCATTATTAGAAAAAATAGAAAACTCTACTTTATTAAAGTCTCATTTGACTTCATATATGGTTGAGAGCATTAATGGTTATGAAACATTAAAAGGTTGTAATAAAGAAAATAAAGCATTAATTAAATTCGAGGATAAATATGCAAGTTTTTCTAATCAAATGTCTAGGCTAGATAGTTATTATAATTATCAGTTATTATTAAAAGAAATAATTAATGATATCGGTTTTATAACTATAATATTAGTAGGCATTCTTTTAGTTAAAGATAATTTAATAACGATTGGTCAGTTGTTATCTTTTAATTCTTTATTAGTCTATTTTCTTTCACCAGTTCGCAATATTATAGAAATTAATGATAATCTTAAACAAATTCATGTTGCTATTAAAAAAATTCTTAATTTATATTATGATAAGGAAGATATTGGCTTTTTAGAAAAATCGATGAAAGGAGAAGTTGTATTTAAAAATTTAAGTTATAGTTTCAATGACAATGATATTGTTTTAGATAATATTAGTTTGAGAATTGAAGAAAATAGTAAAGTTATGGTGATAGGCAGTAGTGGTAGTGGGAAATCAACTTTATTTAAAATATTAAAAAAATATTATGATATTCCAAGAGATAAAATTTATATTGCTAATATTGATATAAATGACTATAAAAAAAGCGATATAGTTTATGTATCTCAAAATGAAATATTATTTTCTGATACAATCATTAATAATATAGATAGTGACAATATTATAAATATATCTAAAATATGTTTGGTTGATGATATAGTTAAAAATAAACAGTTAGGATACAATATGGTAATTGAAGAAAATGGTTTTAATTTATCAGGCGGTGAGAGACAAAGAATTATTTTGGCGCGTGCTTTAGCTGTCGATTTTAATATTTTAATCATTGATGAAGGATTAAGTCAAGTTGATACTAATATGGAAAGAATAATTCTTAAAAACATATTAAAACAATACTCCAATAAAACGCTTATTTTTATTTCTCACCGATTAGATAATTTAGATTTATTTGATCGGGTAATAAAAATAGAGAAAGGAAAAATAATTGATGATTTTGCCAAAAATGTATAATAATTTTTATTATATAATTAATAAAAAAACATCATTAGTTATTATTGCTTGGTTAATAACTTTAATAATTTTTTTGATTATATTCCTTATTATTGCTTTTAATTATAAATACAATATTTATAAAACATATTTAGGATATATTAAACAAATCGACGATGATTTTTATTCGTTAATTTATGTTGAAAAAGATGAAATAGGTTTTTTGTCAAATTACAAATTACTAATAGATAATCAAAATATAGAATTTGAAATAACAGCTATTAGTAAAGAATACTATGTAATTGATAATAATTTATGTTATGAAGTGACCATCAAAGCGAAATTACAAGAAAAATATTTAATTGAAAATAATATTTTAAATTTTGTTTTTGATACTGGTCAAACAACGATTTATCAAAATTTAAGAAAGGAATTGAAACAATGGTTGAATTAAATAAACAAGATTTAATGCAAATACAAGGTGGCGGATTAGGTATAGGATTACTTATTGCAGCAGGTGTTATTTTTATAATTGGTGTTATTGATGGCTATATGCGACCATTAAAATGTAATTAAGGAGGTGAAGAAATGTTAGATAAACAAGAACTTTTACAAATTGTTGGCGGAATAAATATTACAGGAAGCTTGATTAATTCTATTTATAGAGGAATATCAGTAATTATGGATGTTGGAAGAAGTTTAGGAAGTGCGATTAGAAGAGCTATCGGGAGAAGTATGTGCCCAATTTAATTAAAAAAAACTATAAAATAATTTTGTTAATATTTATCGTTATCTGTTTAATTCCGCTTTTTCCAATTTGTGTTGAAATAATTTTTAAGTTAGGTACAATTGTTGGTAGTTCGATTCGTACATTAACTACATGTTCTATTTAAAAGGATGATTAAGTTCATTCTTTTTTAAATTTATAACATTTTATTAATAAACTATTGTAAAATAAAGAAAAAAGTGCTATAATGTCAAGTAGTTGTGTGGAAGGAGGGATCATATGTCTAAAGTCATTGTTAAAGACGGGAATGTTGATAGTGCATTAAAAATGTTTACGCAAAAGAATGTTAAAGATGGCCTCCTAAAAGAAGTAAGAAAAAGAGAACATTATAGTAAACCTGGAGAAAGACGAAGAGAAGCTAAAAAAGAAGCAATTAAAAACAGTCGTCGTAGACGTAATTATAATTAAGCCTTTGGGCTTTTTTCTTAAATTAGAAAGGAAATTTTATGAGAGAGAAAATAATGATTGATTTAAAAAATGCTATGAAAAATCAAAATAAAGAAATACTTAACGTTGTAAGGATGGTTAAAGGGGCTATTCAACTAGAAGAAATAAACAAAAAAAGAGAACTGAATGATGAAGAAATGGTTGCCATAATATCTAAACAAATTAAGACAAGAAAAGAAACAATTGCGGATTTAGAAAAAAGTGATAGAATTGATTTAATTAAACAAGCAGAACGTGAAATCAGTATATTAGAAAGATATATGCCAGCTATGATGGATGAAAAGGAAATAAATAAGGTAATTGATGATGTTTTTGCTGAAATAAATCCTACAAGTCAAGATGTTGGCAAAGTAATGGGAAAATTGTCTGGTTTATTAAAAGGCAAAGCGGATATGTCTTTAGTTAATAAATTAGTTAAGGAAAAATTTAATAATTTATAAAAATTGTATAAAAAATACAATTTTTTTAATATTTTTAAACAGTAAGATGATATAATGGTAATAGATAACAAAGTTATAATATTTGTTATCTTAAATAAATAAGAAAGGAAATCAATTTCTATTAATAAAATTGATTATGTGTGATATTAGTGTATGACAATAAGAAAATGTTTATATTAGGTATGGCAAGATCAGGTTATGAAGTTGCTAAAGTATTAATTAAACATAACTGTACAATTTTAATTACTGATATGAAAGAACAAGATGAAGAAAAAGTTAACGAATTAAAACGATTAGGGATCAATTTAATTATAACTGACAGCCCAGAAGAATTATTAGATGAAAGTTTTGATTATGTTGTTAAAAACCCAGGTATAAAATTAGAACATCCTGTTTGTTTAAAAGCTAATGAATTAAATATACCTGTTATTAACGAATTAGAAGTCGCTTATCACTATCTACCTAAAAATACTAAAATAGTAGCGATTACTGGAAGTAATGGTAAAACAACGACTACGACAATAACCTATGAAATTTTAAAAGCTGCTAATTTACCAGTTCATTTAGGCGGTAATATTGGTTATCCAATGTGTTCTATTTTAGATGACTTAAAAGAAAATGAGATAATCGTAATTGAATTATCAGCTCAACAACTACACGATTTTTCTTCGTTTAAAACCAATATCGGTATTTTAACTAATTTAACGCCGGTTCATTTAGATCATTTTAAAACTTATGAAAATTATCAAAGATGTAAGAAAAAAATATTTGATCATCATACAATTAATGATTTGGCAATTTTAAACGGTAATGATCAAGATATATTAAAATTAACTAATGATATTAAATCAAATAAAATTTATTTTTCAGCTAGTAAAAAAGGTGATATATACTTAGATAATGATGCTATTTACTATAAAGATGAAGAAATAATAAAATTAGATGAAATTAGAGTGAAAGGTAATCATAATTACGAAAATATTATGTGTGCGATAGTAGTTGCCAAAGAATTCAATGTTTCTAATGAAATAATAAAAGAGGTTTTAAATAAATTTTCCGGAGTAGAGCATCGTTTAGAATTCGTCAAACGTTTTAACAATCGTGAATTTTATAATGATTCTAAAGCTACTAATGTTATCTCAACTAATATTGCTTTAGATTCATTTAATAAACCAACAATTTTATTGTTGGGAGGATTAGACCGGGGGCATTCTTTTGATGAATTATTGCCTCATATGAAAAATGTTAAATTTGTCGTTTGTTATGGACAAACAAAAGATCGGATTTTAGAATTTTGTATAAAAAACAAAATAGAATGTTATAAAAAAGAAACTTTAGAAGATTCTGTTAAATTAGCTTATAATTTATCTGTTGAAAATGATGTGATTTTATTAAGCCCAGCTTGTGCTTCTTGGGATCAATATAAAAAGTTTGAGGATCGAGGAGATGACTTTAAAAGAATTGTTGAATTATTGAAGTAGGTGATTTATGACAGTTTTTTCAATATTATGGCAACCTTCGAAAAGTGAAAAAAAATATCCAATAGGGATATTGGTTTACCAAAAAAAATGGCATTTCAAATATAATTTAGGCATAATAACTGAAGCGATTGCTCAGGGGTTTAGGCCGTTTCCAGATATGCCTAATATAGAAGAAGAATACATAAGTGAAATTTTATTTCCTGTTTTTAGAAATCGTTATTTAGAAAAAGATAACATTGACGCAATGAAAGAACAAACAGGACAATTAACTACTGATAAAATTCTAATTAAATATATGAAATGAAAGTGATTGATAATATGCAACGAATTGAAGTTTCAACCTTAGATTTTATTAAAATTGAACCCCGTGGGAAAGGTGTTTTAGAAAAATTTTGGGTTAATCATGAAAATAAAAAAAAGTTAGTTAAAATTAATGGAACCGATAGTGATCAAGATCTTATGGAAAAGATTTCTTCTATTATTTTAAACGCCTTAGGAATTAATACGGTTGAAGTAGACTTGGGATATGATAGTTATTCTAAAGCTAATTGTTGTTTGGTAACTAATTTTCTTACTGATGAAGATGATATTTTATATGATACATATGATTGTGATGTGATAAGAAGATCTGATGAAAAAGAAGAAATAAAAGTCTGCTTTGAACAAATATTTTTAAAGTATGCTTCTTTGACATTGATTAGTGAGTCAAACTTAAGCCAATTAAAAAAAGATTTTGTTAGGATAATTTTTGGTAAATGTTTAACTGATAATTTAGATTCAAAATTAGAAAACGTTGGTTTGATTTTCAATGAGAGGACTAAAACTTATCGAATTCCGCCATCATATGATAACGGCTTATCATTTCACAATTATAAATCTATTAGTGTTTCTTATTGTTGTATAGGAAATCAATATTTTCAAATACCTTTGGTTGTTGATTATTTATTAGATAATTATATTGATGATATAAAAGATATTGTCGTTGATTTAGACAATTTAGTTAATGGTAATTTAGCTTTGTTATTAAGTGATTGCCAATTAGATGAAGAAAAAAAACAATATATAATTGAATATATGATTAATTTAAATAATAAAATTAGGCAAAAATTAAGAAAGGAAGATATAAATGAAAATAAAAGATATTAAAGCAAGAGAAGTATTAGATTCAAGAGGAAATCCAACTGTTGAGGTTGATGTAATATTAGAAAATGGTATTTTGGGAAGAGCTATTGTTCCAAGTGGAGCTTCAACTGGTAGTCGTGAGGCTTTAGAATTAAGAGATGATGATACTAATCGTTATATGGGTAAGGGTGTTTTAAAGGCTGTCAATAATGTTAATACTGTTATACGTGAAAAATTAATTAGTATGGATGCTAGTGATCAAGCATTAATTGATAAGACATTATTAGATTTAGATGGAACGGAAAATAAATCTAAATTAGGAGCTAATGCTATTTTAGGCGTTTCAATGGCTGTTTTAAAAGCATCAAGTTTAGCGGCTAATAAACCATTATATAAATATATCGGCGAAGGAACTACTTTGCCAAGACCGATGATGAACATTTTAAATGGTGGAGCGCATGCTGATAATAATCTAGATTTTCAAGAATTTATGATTATTCCTAATGCTTATACATTCAAGGAAAGATTGAGAATTGGTTCAGAAGTATTTCACACATTAAAGAAGGTTTTAAAAGGCAAAGTTTATAATACTAATGTCGGTGATGAAGGTGGCTTTGCTCCTAATTTAGCTAGCAATAAAGAAGCTTTAGATGTAATAGTTGAAGCTATTAAAAAAGCAAATTATATACCTGGTGTTGATGTTAACATCGGATTAGATGTAGCAGCTAGTGAATTTTATGAGGATGGAATTTATAATTTAAAAGGAGAAAATAGAAAATTAAATACTGATGAATTAATAGATTTCTATAAAGAATTATGTGAAAATTATCCAATTATTTCTATTGAGGACCCTGTTGATGAAAATGATTGGGACGGATTTATTAAAATGACTAAAGAATTAGGAGATAAAATTCAGTTAGTTGGCGATGATTTATTTGTGACTAATAAAAAATATCTACAATATGCCATTGAACATAAAGCTGGCAATGCCATTTTATTAAAAGTTAATCAAATTGGAACTATTACTGAAACTTTGGAAACAATCGAATTAGCTAAGAAAAATGGTTACCAAACAATTATTTCTCATCGAAGCGGTGAGACAGAAGATACTACTATTGCTGATTTAGCTGTTGGTCTTGACTTAGGTCAAATAAAAACAGGATCACTTTCAAGAACTGATAGAATATGCAAATATAATCAATTATTGAGAATCGAGGAGGAATTAGAAAGATAATTCCTTTTTAATTTGACAAAATTTATTTATAATGATAGAATATTCCCCTTGAAAAGGGGGAAATACTTTGCAAAGATTATTACCTAAGCAATTGACACCCAATTATAGTGGTGATTTTAAAAAAAGGCAAGTGGAATTTGATAAATTAAAATTTCGTTTAGAACAAATAAATAATTTTTTTGACGATGAATTAATTTTTTATATAGATAATGAACAAAAATATATTATTTATGCAATGTTTGAAATTAGTAGATGTACAAATGAATTTGAGTTGTTAAAAATAATCGGTAAATTCAATAGAGATGTTTCTAAAAACAATATCGAAGCACTTAATTATGTAATTAATAATTGGCAACCTAAATTTATGGTATCTTATCTTAAAGAAAAATATAATGAGTATTACGTTATGGTACGTCAACAAGAAAGCATTATTGGTGTTGCTAAAATATTAAAATTAATAGGAAAGCATTGTTATGATGAAATAAATCGTCGAAAAGATAAAATTCATAAACAAATGAAAGATAAAATTCGTATTATTTTGAATAAATATTCTTGTGCTGAATTAAATTTATTAAGTGAAGAAATCAATAAGTTTGAAAAAAATTTAGAAAGCAAAATTATTAAAATTTATTTTTCAGAAAAATATATGGATTTTCCAGAATATTTTGAAAAAGAAGTTGAAGAATTATATTGTAAATTTGAAGAAGAAGTATTAAAAATGTTAAAACTCGTTACGTCACGGAAGAAAAAAATTATCGATTTACAAAATTATTTTTCATTTAATAAAGAACTTGAACAATTAATTGTTTCTAAAATCAGTTATTTATATCAAAATATTTTAGATTTAAATTTTAATATTTTATATAGTGAAGCTTTAAATGAAATTGAGAGTGAATATTACAAAATAAATACGGCTAAGCTCCCATTAAATCAATTAAAAGATGATATTACCAAAAACTATCTTTTAGCAATTAGTCAATTAGATATTTTAAAAAATAAAAATCAAATTAAATTAATAACAAAATTATATTATCAAGCTTTAGAATTATTAGAAAGAGCTAATAAAGATGATAGATTGCGTGAATCAATTTTACAACTTTCAAATATTGATTTTCTAGATTTAAAATCTACTCAAGAAATAATTAATCAATTAATTACTTTTATTACACCTAATATTTATATCAAAAAAAATAGTGTAATAGTTGATAATTCGCAAATAGAAGAATTTGGTGATGCTGTTTCAATTTCTAATTTATCTAGTAAAAAATGGATTTCGCTAAAGCAATTTTTAGCTGAAGCTGTTTATATTGGAAAATTTATAAAAGCAAAACAAAAAATGATAGCATTATATGCACATGAAAACAGAATTTTAGTTTTTGATCCGATAAATAATAAATTTAAATTTATATCTAATCGTGTTAGTTATCTATCCGATGCAAATGTTCCCAATGAGATAATTAGTAAATTACATCTTTATAGTACACTTGTTGATTATTATAGTGGGAAAAACAAATCACATAATAAAGTTAAAACTATTCGAGCCAAACTTTAATAAAAAAATTAAAGAAAAATTTAATCCTTAATTTTTTTTTATAAATGTCAGTATGGTTTATATTAGTCTTGAGAATTAGATTTTAATCCTAATTTTCCTTTAAATATTTTATATAATGCTTCTGCACCTATTATTACTATAAAACCGCACCATAAACTATTAATTATACCTAAATTGGTAAACGATAATGAGAATAATGTTCCAATTATAAATTCTAAAATAGCAAATATAACAGAATTATTAATTTTAAAATTATCTTTTAAGTATTGAATAGCTTGTGTAGCGATTAAACTAGCTATTGAAGCATTACTTATAATATCAGTTAATATGTTTAAGTTCATTTAATTCTTCCCATCTTTCTTTAATAAATGAATTACCATTTAAGTCATTGATATAGTGATCATATATCTCATGTGCTCTTTTACTTTGACAATCACTAACTTTGCCTTTTTCTAATTCTGCTAAAAAATTAACCAAGAAGTTTTCGCATTGATTTTTTTCTAATTGATAGATTTTATTATTTATTTTTTTAAATAATTTGGTAATGATTTTATTAATTGTAGTTATAATAATACCAATCGCTGTTAATAAAGAAGATATTTTTATAGTTAAATCGATTATATCCATTTAAAATCACCTATAATAAATTATGATATTTAAAAAAAAACAATTATTTATTTTAACTATTTACCTTTACT
>CALVKL010000024.1 GCA_944332695.1 uncultured Bacilli bacterium | reverse complement strand
ATAATATATCAAAAAAATATAATAGAAAGGGATCAATCTAATAGATTAATATTTCTATAAGATTGATTATACGTGATTATTAATGACTATTACGTTAAAAGTAAGTGACAATACTAAACAAAAAATGATTGAATATTTTGAAGACAAAAAAAGACCTAAAACACCTGATTATGCTATTTTTCAAGCTGACGAAGCTGATACAGTCGTTACGTTATATAATTCTGGAAAAGCTGTTTTCCAAGGAGTTAGTGCTGATATTGATGCTAATATGTGGAAAGAAATGGAAAGACATTTAAATCCTAATAAAAAAGTTGAAATGACAAACAGTGTTGATAAAAAGAAAAAAGAAAAAATTACTAATCAATTTGATTCTAAAATTTATTATGCTAATACAATTGGTTCTGATGAAGTAGGAACCGGTGATTATTTTGGTCCTATCGTTGTAACAGCTACCTATGTTAAAAAAGAAGATATTCCTTTTTTAGAGGAACTAGGTGTTAAGGATTCTAAAAAATTAACCGATGATAAAATATTAGAAATAGTTCCGAAAATAATAAAAAAGATACCTTATGAATGCATTATTTTAAACAATAAAGAATATAACGAAAACTATAATTCTGATATGAATATGAATAAAGTAAAGGCCATTTTACACAATAAAGTGTTAAGCAAAATGTTAACTAATTATCAAGCAGATTATATTGTTGTAGATCAATTTGCTAATCCCTATGTTTATTATAATTATTTAAAAGAAATAAACCATGTCAAAAATATAACCTTTATTACCAAAGCAGAAGATAAATGCCTATCGGTGGCTTGTGCTTCTTTAATTAGTAGATTCGTTTTCTTAAAAGAATTTGATAAATTAGGCGAAAGTTTAGGAGTGTTTTTGATAAAAGGGGCAAGTGATAAAGTTGATGAATTAGGATTAAAAATAATTAATAAATATGGTTTTAATAAATTAAATGAAATAGCTAAATTAAACTTTAAAAATACCGATAAAATTAAACAATTAAAAGAATCTCAAAATTAATGAGATTCTTTTTCTAATAATTGTTCATATTTATTTTGTAAAACATAAATATCTTTACTACTCATAAATATCATAACAGCGTTTTTGTGTTTCAACAATTTATCAGCTGAGTTTAAATCAATATATTCTCCATTATCCAATTTGTCAATAATTACTTGACAAGTTACATTATCATATCCAATTTCTTCTCTATCAACACCAACATCCATAACATAAGCTTTATCAGCTAAATTTAAAGCATCGGCAAACTCTTGTGCCATTTCTTGAGTTCTTGATAGAGTATGAGTTTTTAATATAGCAACGATTTCTTTGTCAGGATATTTTTGGCGGGCACCTTTAATAGTCACCTTTACTTCCGTTGGATGATGTGCATAGTCATCAATAGTAACAATGTCACCTATTACTTTCTCTTTAAATCTTCTTTTAGCGCCTTCAAATGTTTTTAAATATTTAGTTACATCCTTAGCTTCGATTCTTTCATAATAACAAACACCTATAACAGCTAAAGAATTTAATAACATATGTTTACCATATAATGGCAAATCAAAATGACCATAATAATTCCCTTCAACATAAACATCAAAACTAGTTCCTTCATTAGAATATTGTACTTCCTTAGCTACAATATCATTATCATCGTTTAATCCATAGTAAAAAATAGGAACATTTACTTCTAATGTATGAGTATATGGATCATCGCCACAAGCAATAACCATTTTTTCAGCTAATTTAGCATATTCTTGATAAGCTGATATAACATCATCAATATCCTGGTAATAATCAATATGATCTAACTCAATATTAGTTATAATAGCATAATATGGCGCATAATTTAAAAAATGTCTTTTATATTCACATGCTTCTAAAGCAAAATATTCATTATCTTTACTAGCACTACCAGTTCCATCACCAATTAAATAATTACATCCTGTAATATTTTTCAAAACGTGACTTAACATAGCAGTTGTTGTCGTTTTACCATGACATCCAGCGATGGTTATAGTTTTAAACATTCTAGTTAATTTTCCTACCATATCTTGATAAGAATAAATTTTTAATCCTAATTCATTAGCTCTTACTATTTCTTCGTGAGTATCCTTAAAAGCATTGCCTTGAATGATTACCATATCATCTTTAATATTATCTTTATTAAACTCATATATTTTTATGCCTTTATCAATTAGGGCTTGTTCTGTAAAAAAATGATCAGGCTTATCACTACCTTCAACTTCATAACCCAAGCCATCTAAGATTTGAGCTAAAGCACTCATTCCTGTCCCTTTTATTCCTACTAAGAAGTATTTCATCTAATCATCTCCTATTATTATTTTACACTATTTCACAGTAAAAAGTCCATAATTTTAGCAAAATTACTTTAAATTATAGACTTTTATAAAACCAATTATTCTTTATATTCGAATTCTAAATCCAGAATTCTAATTATATCTCCTTCGACAGCACCTAATTCACGTAATTTATCATCAACGCCATACTTTCTTAATTTATTAGCAAATCTATTAGCTGCTTCATCAGTATTAAATTTTGTCATTTTTAATAATTTTTCTATCTTTTCACCTTTTACTACCCAAGTATTTCCTTCTTTAACAACAATAAAGGGCTTTTCTTCTTTAAATTTATATAAAACATGACTTTCAAATTTTTCTTCTTCATATAATGGCTCTTTTTTTATTTTATCTAGCATATTAGCTAAAACTTCAATAACTTCTTTTAAACCATCATTAGTAATTGCTTTAACAGGATAAATAGGAATATCTACTTTTGCTTTAAAAATTTCTAAATTAGCTGAAGCATTAGGCATATCCATTTTATTAGCTATAATAATTTGCGGCTTTTCTAATATTTTAGGATTAAATTTTTTTAATTCATTATTAATAATGATATAATCATCATAAGGATTGCGTCCTTCAGTTGCTCCCATATCAATAACATGCGCTATTACTCTTGTTCGTTCAATATGTTTTAAAAATTGATCACCCAATCCATCACCACGCGAAGCTCCTTCAATTAATCCTGGTAAATCTGCTACAACAAAAGAAGTATTATTCGCTTTTACAACCCCCAAATTAGGCTTTAAAGTAGTAAAATGATAAGCTGCTATTTTAGGTTTAGCTGATGATATTTGAGATATAATTGTTGATTTGCCAACACTTGGCATACCAACCAAACCAACATCTGCTAATAATTTTAATTCTACCTTAACTTTTCTTATTTCTCCTGGTTCACCATTTTCAGCAAAATGAGGAGCTGGATTTGATTTAGTTGCAAAAGAAATATTACCACGTCCACCACGACCACCAGTTGCAACAACAACTGAAGCATCTTTAGTAGTTAAATCAGCAATGATCAAATTAGTATCTAAATCGGTTATAATAGTTCCTAAAGGTACTTTTACAATAATATCTTGTGCATTCGCGCCATGCATTCCTTTACCTAAACCATTATTTCCTTTCTTACCTTTAATTTGTTTTTGGTATCTTAAATCAATTAATGTATTCAATCCTTCATCTACTTTGAATATGATATCTGAACCTTTGCCACCATTACCACCAAAAGGACCACCCATTTCAACAAATTTTTCTCTTCTAAAAGCCATGCATCCATCACCACCGGATCCAGCTATTAATTCTAATTTTACCTCATCAATAAACATAAAATCACCAATAACATTATACACTAAAAAAAAAATAGTGACTAGCTATTTTCTTAAATTTAACTTACTAATAGTCGTTTTGATATCATTTTCACTAAATGGTTTATTTAAAACATCAACAATTGGATACTTAAATAATTTATCCAGTGAATCTTTAGTATCATCACCAGTTAATATGCAAACGGGAATTTTTTTAAATAAATTATTTTTATTAAAGGTTTCTAAAACTTCAAAGCCATTAAATCTAGGCATATTTAAATCAAGCAACATACCTATAAATTCTTTGTCAAAATTATTACGAATTAATTCAATTGCCTCAATACCGTCATTAGCTATTAAAACATTAAATTCATCTTTAAATATTCTATTGACAAAATTAGTTATAATACTCGAATCATCAACCACTAACAAAATTTTCGTTTCCATATCATCTACCTCTAGTACAATAATAACATATTTGCTTAAAAAAATAAAGATATATATCAAAATTTATTTACAAAAAAAGATAGCTTATTTAGTAGCGTAAACACTTACTTGCTTTCTATCTTTTCCAAGTCTTTCAAATTTAACATAACCATCAATTTTAGCATAAACAGTGTCATCTTTTCCAATACCAACATTAGTTCCGGGATATATTTTAGTTCCTCTTTGACGATATAAAATTGAACCACCGGTTACAAATTCACCATCACTAGCTTTTGCTCCTAATCTTTTAGCAATTGAGTCACGACCATTTTTAGTTGATCCTTGACCTTTTTTATGAGCAAATAATTGTATATTTAATTGCATCAATTTTAACACAATTAACACCTCCTTATTTTTATATATTTGGAATATTTTTTTTCTAATTCAATTAACAATTCAATTAAATTAATTATCAATTTATCAATTACTTCATTATGCTTTAAAACATTAATTTCTACACTATCATCATATGTTATAGCATTTTTATCAATTCTTATAATTGCATTAATTGTTGTAATAACCATTGAAGAAACAGCAGCACAAACAATATCTTTGCCTATTTCTTCATAACCAGAATGTCCTTTAATTGTTATTTTATTAACAATATCTTTTCCTTTAATTTCTACTTTTATCATTATTTTTCAACAATTTTTTTAATTTCTACTTTAGTGTAAGGTTGACGATGACCTTGGGTACGATGATAGTTTTTCTTAGGATTGTATTTAAAAATTTTAATTTTTTTATCTTTACCATTTTTAATTACTTCTCCTACAACTGTAACATTAGTTAGATAAGGACGACCAGCATTATCATTAACCATTAATACTTTGTCAAATTTAACTTCTTTCCCCGCTTCTAAATCTAATTTTTCAACATAGATAACAGTTCCTTCTTCAACATAATATTGTTTACCACCAGTTTCAATAACTGCTTTCATTAATATACCTCCTTTTATCTCAGACTCGCCATTAAGGTAATAAATTTTCAAACCTTTTCTGCGCGGTTGTAGAGAGGTCTCTACACAGTTTCTAATTTTAGCACATTTCCCTTTGTTTGTCAAACAAATTATGAATAATTTTCTTTTCAGTATAATATTCATTATTGATTTTAAAGATATGTTTTGTTTGCTTACACATTTTTCTAATATCACTAATTGTTCTTTTCTTTTTATAATTATTATCATATAAATATCTTTCTAATAAAAAACGATTAAAATAGTAATTATGTTTATTAATTTCTTTAATAATTTCTAAAGATATAAATAAAAAAATTAAATATAATAATAAATTGTATTTATTAATTAATACAATAAAAAACATCGCTATAACAGAAATAATAATAGTTAGAATGTGACTTTTTTTAAAGGATAAAAAGGCATTAAATAAAATATTTATTATCTTACTTCCATCTAAAGGATAGATAGGTAATAAATTAAATAATAATATCACTAAATTATAATAATTAAATATAGGATTTTCTTTATAAATAAAATAAAATATTAATTGAAATAAAGGGCCTAATATTGCAATCATAAATTCTTCTTTTAATGATTTATCAATATTTTCTTTAAAAATAGTTATTCCTCCAAAAGGTAGTAAAATAACTTTATCAATTTGCCATTTATAAATAATAGATCCAACAATATGACCCAATTCATGAACAATAATTATTGAACTAAAAATAATGAATTTTTTAAAATTTCCAGTTATTATACAAATAAAAGCGACAATATAAAACAAGGGGTGAATTTTAAATATATTCTTGGTAATCAACAACTTCACCATCTTTAATGAAAACCAAATACAAATTGTTATCTACAACCCCAATTAAACTACCCTCTTTAATATAATCATAAAGTTGTAAATTAATTTCTTTTAAATTAGAATACCATACATCTGTTCCGTCTTCCTGTTGGACTATAACTGTTTTACCATATCCTTCTTTTTCCCCTATAAAAATAACTATTCCTGAATCTAAAGCAGGAATTAAATAGTCATAACCAACCGTTAGCGAAACACCATTTTTATAAATACTAGAATTACTATATTGCAATTGTTCGTTAAAAACAGGTGTTGTTTCTTCAAAATAATTACTAAAAGGTAGCGACGATCCAAACTTAGATTTATACCAATTATTGATTTTTGCAAACGAAATATTATCTTCATAAACATATTTATAAAACTTAGTTTTAAAAATGTTATTATTTTTTAAACATATAATTATAGCAATAGTTAAAATAACTAAAATCAAAAATTTTAAAGCTGTAGATTTTTTTATCATTTTTCTCACCAATATAAATATATGAAAAAAAAACCAAATAATTAATTTGGCTTATAATCTTTTAAAACATTGCTTACTAATTTTTTTAATGCATTACTTGTAACAGTTGCGCTACTAACTGTATCTAAATTATCTAAATTTCCCTGATTAACAATTAATTTATTGATATAGTCTTCATCTAAAACTAATTGATAACGATCATTTGTCTCGCGATGTGAAGTAATTTCTAAAGAGATAATCAAGTCATTTTCAATAATTATTTGAGCTTTTATTTTTCCACCATATCCTTCTTGAGATACATTATATATAGTTTGATTATCAATTTTATTTTTACTTATGATGTTAAAATTAGGATCTTGATTATCAACTGTTTTTCGACTATTAGCAAAAACTATTGTCAAAGCTATAGCAACTATCCAAATCAAAATAAAGAAAACAACTGACTTTAAAATGTTAAATCTTGAAACCATACCTATTTTATCTAAGGCAAACACTAATGCATTAACAATTAAAATACTAAAGGCAACTCCCTCAACTCCCGTAAATCGAAAGATAACTGTAATGACACCTAACAATAAACCTTGAAGTATTTGACCGACGGGAGTAACACAACTAGTAATTGGATCTGTAGCCATAAAAACAGCACCAAACATCAATCCTCCACTTAATATATGAAATAATGGATAATATATACCTTCTCCCAATAATCGACCAATACAAAACGTCATAACAAATACTGTTCCTACATAAACTAAAGGAATTCGCCATTTAATTGTTTTTGTAATACTTAAGTAAATATAAGCAGCAATACACAATAAAGCGCTTGTTTCAGCTAGACTTCCCGGAATGTTACCAATCAAGAAATTAGATAAGCTACCATATGGTTTTACTAATTCATCATAACTACCAATACCTGATACCATTGAAGCATTGGTTAATGGTGTTGCCCTACTAATTGTATCTAATTCATATTGATTAAAATAATTATTAGTTGTAAAAACATTAGAATAAACTAAAACTATAAACAAATAGCCAACCAAAGCAGGATTAAATATATTTTTACCAAAACCACCAAAAATAAGTTTACTAATACTAGCAATCATACTACCAATTACAATAATATGTATAGGTGTATGTAAAGGTAAAATCAAAGTTAAAAATAATCCTGGAAAAAAAGCATATGAATTTTTAATATAGTTTTTTTTCCTTAAAATTAAAGCATATATACTCTCAACTATCAAAGAAGATAAAGCTCCAATAATAATATTAAGTATAGGATTAAACATTTCAATAAAACTAATTACACCATAACGATAAGGAAGATAACCATTTTTAACAACAATAAATATTATAATTGGTAATAAAGAAATTAATAATCTTGTCATTATTTTTTTAGTGTCATCTTCATTTCTTAAAAATGGTCCCATTATTTATCCCCCCTTACGATTTTTTTTGCTTCCTTTACTCTTTCTCTTACATATAATTTAGCAGGGCAAATATAAGAACATAAACCACAGCCAATACATTTTTCCGGATGGTAGGCTTTTATTTTTTTAATATCGCGCTCTTTTTTATATTTAGTTTTCATAATTAAAACTGGACTTAGTTTAACAGGACAAACACTAACACATTTGCCACATTCAATACAAGCAGTAACATCATTTGCATTTTCATTTAAAGCTAAAACACAATTTAAATTAGATGATATAACTAATTCATCAACTCTATTTCCCATCATTGGTCCACCTGATACGATAATACTATTTTCCTTTACTTTAAGTTGATTTAGTATTTCATCAACAGGAGTACCTATTTTAACTAAAACATTATATGGTTTTTCTAAACCTTCCCCAGAAAAAGTTACAATTCTCTCAATTAATGGCTTGTTATATTTCAGTGCCTCATAAATAGCATAAATAGTAGAAATATTGTTGACAATTATTCCCACATCGCTAGGATAATTTGAATAATCTTTACCAGTAATTTCTTTTACCAACCTTTTTTCCCAACCCATAGGATAGATGTTAGAAACTAATTTTATTTTAATTTTCAAATAAGTTCCAATAAAATTATCAAAAACTTGCTTCAACTCAACATTTTCTTTTTTTATGGCAATAATAGCTTCTTTCATTTTATTTATTTCTAAAATAGCATCAATCGTCTCTAAAATTTCTTCACATTTAGCTTTTGCTAAAGTACAATCAGCAGTAATATATGGTTCACATTCCACTGCATTAACTATTAAAGTATCGATGTTTTTAGCTTCATATTTAACATAAGTAGGGAAACCAGCTCCCCCCATTCCTACTATTCCATTTTCTTTTAACAATTCTAAAAATTCTTCTTTAGAATATTTACTAATTGTTTTTTTTATATTTATTTTTTGCTCAATTTTTTCTTTAAAATCATTTTCAATTACAACACATTTAATTTTTTCACCATTATAACAAGTTTTTTCTTCAAAATCTAAAACCGTGCCACTAACGCTAGAATGGATTGGAATTCTAAAGTCTCCTTTTCTTTTACCAATCATACTTCCTTTATAAACATATTCCCCTTTTTTTACTAATATCGTTATATTTGTATCATTACCGCTTATTAAAGGAATATAAACTTTTTTAGGTTTATTATAAACAATTAATTCATCATTAGTTAATTTATGTTTAGCTATTTTTACTTTCATAAATACTTTCCTTTCATACGATATCTATTATTCTAAAGATAATTATACTAAATTAATAATCAATTTTCAATATTTTTAAAAAAATTGTACTTTTATAAGTACAATTTATAACTCTTCTTCCCCTTTATTTTTAAATTGTAAAACAATTGGAGTTCCTTCAAAATCAAATGATTCTCTAATTTTATTTTCTAAATATCTTTGATAAGAAAAATGAATTAAACCTTTACTGTTAACTTGAATATTGAAAGTAGGAGGTTTAGTAGCAGCTTGATTACAAAAATATATTTTTAACCTTTTGCCCTTATAAGAAGGCGGTAAATTAAGATTATAAGCATCTTTGATGCAATCATTAATTAAATTAGTAGCAATAGATTTTGTACTATTTTGATATACTTTAATAACTTGTGGCATCAATGTATGTAAACGTTTTCTTGTTTTTGCCGATAAATAAACAATAGGTGCATATGGCATAAATTGAAAATTATTACGAATATCTTTTGTAAATTTTTTCATTTGTTCATCTTTATCTTCAATTACATCCCATTTGTTTACAACTATAATTACTGGTTTACCAGATTCTATTGCATAACCAGCAATATGCTTGTCATGTTCAATAATACCAGTTTCGGCATCGATTACTAATAAACACACATCAGAACGATCAATTGCTTTCATACTTCTTAACAAACTATATTTCTCAACGGTTTCATATATTTTACCTTTTTTTCGCATTCCTGCTGTATCAATAACAACAAATTTTTCATCATGATATGTAAAAGGAGTATCAATAGCGTCACGGGTTGTCCCAGCTATATCAGAGACAATAACTCTTTCCTCATTTAAAATAGCATTAACCAAACTACTTTTACCAACATTTGGTCGACCAATAACGCTAAATTTAATAATATTTTTTTCTTCTTCCGTTATTTTCTTAAAATCACTAGTTATTTCCATTAATAACTCATAAATTCCTTCATTTTGTTCTGAACTAACATTAATATAATTGTCAAAACCCAATTCATAAAAATCATAAATATTATCACACGCTAATTTACTATCGATTTTATTAATAGCGACAATCACTTTTTTGTTTGATTTTAATAACATATCTCTCACTACTAAATCATTAGTAGTAATTCCTTCCTTAGCATCAACGACAAAAACAATAACGTCAGCTTCTAAAATAGCTATTTCAGCTTGCATTTTTATTTCTTCATTAAATTTTTCATCACTAATATCAATTCCCCCAGTATCAATCAAATGAAAGGAATAATCGCCAAATTTAACATTACCATAAATTCTATCGCGAGTTATTCCAGGAATATCTTCAATAATTGCTATTTTAGTCCCAACTAAACGATTAAACAATGTACTTTTGCCGACGTTTGGTCGTCCTACTAAAGCGACAACTGGTTTTTTCATATTTTCACCTTCTTACCATATCTTGCAATATTTTCTACATCACTACCATACAAAACATTACCATATTCTAATAAATATGATAATTCCAAATCACTAATATCTTTAATTACCTTTAAATATATTTTATCTTTATATTTATAACAGACACATTTATCTAAAATATTTTTATTCAAAAATACATAATCAATTTCATAATAAAAATTGCTTCTAAATACATTTATTTCCATATCAATTTGATTAAAATATGTATAATATTCTAATTGTTCATTTTCTATCTCAACAATTGTACCATAATACTTATCAGTATAAACATCAATATTATAATATCCTTCAACTTCAATATTATATTTGTTTTTTAATTTACAAAATAAATCTTTAAAATATTTTTCTAGTTTTGATTTGTTATCCAAATTGATTTTTTCCTTTAAAAAAACAATAAATTTATTATTGTCAATAATAAATCTCATACTATCACCTATGATATACTATGAGTTTATTAAAAAAAGGTAATTAAATAGTTCTTTCAATTTTTTGATGAATTTCCTCTTTTCCAATTTTAGTTACATTACTAAATAAAATAAATTCATCCCCTATTACTAAATCCAAATCTTCTAAAAGAACATTTCTTTGCTGTTGTTGCTTAGTAATTGGAATTTTATCTACTTTAGTAGCAACAATCGTAACAGGTAATTTATAATATTTTAAAAAATTATACATCATAATATCATCATTAGATAATTTATGTCTAAAATCAACCAACATAAATACTTGTTTTAAGTTTTTGCGATTAGTTAAATAATCTTCCATCATTAAGCCAAATTTTTTTTGCTTTTTTTTATTAACTTGAGCATAGCCATATCCTGGTGCGTCTACTAAATAAAATTGTTCATTAACTAAATAAAAGTTAATTGTTTGAGTTTTTCCTGGCGTAGCTGAAGTTCTAGCGTAATTTTTCCTATTAATCAGTGTATTAATAAAACTACTTTTACCAACATTAGATCTTCCCACTAATAAAAACTCTGGTTTATTATCAGTAGGATATTGACTACGTCTAACTGCGCTTATTTCCAAATTGACAGAACTTATTTTCACAAGGTTCACCCCTTTAAACTATTTAATTATAACATTTAGTTAGTTAAATGTCAAAATTTATTGATTTTAAGTAATTATGAGCTTTATGAAAAAATTTAATAGCACTTACTATTATGAATTATCTACTAAACATAAAAAAACAAATTATCATGATTTATATTTATTTCATCGATATTTGTTCTGACTTAAAATCTTGATATCTATTATTATTTTTGATTTCAGCATTTTCTCCAAAAAAAGCCTTTTCATTTTCTTTTACATTTTTTAAATAATAATCTAACCAAGCAATAACATAACCATTTGCTTCATACAACATATTTGCATGATCTATATTATCACTTCTTCTAAACATCACTTTATCAGTATTTAATTCATTATAAGCTAAATTCATTTGTTCTAATGGACTAACAGTTTCACTATCAAATTTACCAGTTCCTGCAATTAACATTGTAGGAATTTTTATTGTATCTAATTTATATGCATAAGCATCAGTTTTGTCTAAATTAAACCCCCACTTTAATGCTATTCCTAAATCCTTATGAGTCGGACTTATAGGAAATAAAACCTTATACTTATGGCCATTATCGTATTCATTTACTGCATTAAATGCTCCCATTCCACCTTGAGAATGACCACCAATGGCAATTTTATTAGTATTTATCATACTAGTTATTTCTTCTTTATTTAACGCAAAATCCAATGTTTCTGAGGTATGCTTTCCATCCCAATTTGTTCCATAATCATTACCTATTACAACATATCCCCAACTAGCAAAATGTTCAAATACAGCTTCATATTTACTACAAGGAACACCTGTACCATTTACCATAATTACAAGAGGATATTTTTCTTTTTCTTTTTGTGATACAATAATATTCAAATAAAATGAAACAAAGGCTGGTGTTTTGTATCATGAAAAAAAATAGTGTTAATATATATATAGTTGAAGCATTGTTTCTACTTATGCGAAAAAAAAGTTATGAAAACATATCTATTACAGAAATAACAAACAAAGCCGGGGTCGGAAGAGTATCTTTTTATCGTAATTTTAATTCTAAAAATGATATTATAAAATATTGGATTCATATTATAACTTCTGATTTTATAAAAAAATCTAAAATTAGTTATAAAAATGATGATGCAGAAATATTTTTTACAAAGCTATTTTCTCATTTAGAAAAATATAAAGAAGAAGCAACTTTAATATATAATGCAGGACTAATTCATCTTTTGAAAGAAAAATTTGAAAGTGCTTTTTTTAAAAGAAATAAGTATGATAATTATAAATCTTATTTTATCATTGGTGGTATTTTTAATGTTTATTATTATTGGATTATAAACGGATATAAAGAAGCCCCCAAAGAATTATCTACTAAATTATTTAATTTAATGACAAAATAGTAAACTAGTTTTAATTTATAAAATATTAAATTGAAGAATAAAAAAACTTACAAACCAAATAATTTGTAAGATATTTTTCAATGGTGGAGCTGAGGGGAATCGCACCCCTGTCCGAAAATATTAAGATTAAAGTTCTACAAGCTTAGATAATTTGTTAATGTCCTAAGTAATAATAAATTATCAAAATTTTACTTAGTAATTTCTATTAAATTCATCAACAATTCTAGAAAACAAATTGCTGATATAACTCACTAATCGAGCCTCTTTTATTTCCCGTGAGTAAAGAAATAAAGAAGCAGCCTTCTATATTATTAAGCGAAAGCTAATTGATTTCTGTTTCCAGTTATTTTTATTTTGGATTTTAACGTCATACCTTGACGACTTGCTCCTTAAAAATAATATTACCGTCGAAGCTAGGCAGCCCCATGTGATATATATAATATCACAATTTTAACTTTTTGTAAATATCTAATAGTTTTTTATGTCTTAAATTTATGATAAATTCCTATTATAAGTTTATTTATGAATAATTCCTAAAATTCTACAACAAAATGTAGATGAAAGGAATGATTATTTTGAAAGGGATGTTTACAATGAACGAATTAAAAAGAATTACTGTTATTCAATCTGTAGTTGATGGAATAAGAACTCAAAAAGAAGCTGCCAAAATATTAAAACTATCAGATAGACAAATTAGAAAAATTGTTAAAAGATTTAAAGACGAAGGCCCAGAAGGAATAAAACATAAAAATAAAAATTATAAACCAGTACATACTCTATCTAATGAGTTAAGAGAAAAAATTATTCAATTAAAATTATCTGATGACTATTCAAATACTAATTTTAGTCATTTTAGGGATTTATTAGAAGAAAGAGAAAATATTAAAATTTCTTACTCTGCTTTATATAATATTTTAAATAACAATCATATTACATCTAAAAAAGCTCATAAATGTAAAAAAACACATAGAAGGAGAAAAAGAAAAGAAGCAGAAGGTTTATTAGTTCAAACTGATGGAACGCCATTTGATTGGTTCAATATTGGTAAAAAATATTCTCTTCATGGTTATATTGATGATGCTACTGGAAAAATACTTGGTCTTTATATGTGTGAAAACGAATGCCTTATGGGATATTTAGAAATAACAAGACAAATGTTAAAAAAATATGGTTCGCCTATTGCTATATATTCTGATAAATATTCTGTGTTTTTTCCAACTTCTTATCAAAAAGTAACTATTGAAGAAGAACTAAAAGGAAAACTTAAACCTACTACTCAATTTCATAGAATTATGGATTTTCTAGGAATCGAATTAATTGCTGCTTCTACTTCACAAGCTAAAGGCAGAATCGAAAGACTTTGGGAAACTTTACAAGATAGATTAGTTACTGAATTTAAAATAAATCATATTACAACCATTGAAGAAGCTAATAAATTTTTACCTAAATATATAGAAAAATATAACAAAAAATTTGCTGTTGAACCTGAAAATAAAAATAGTAAATTTGTTCCCATTCCATCGTATATAGATTTAGATATTTTATTATCAAATAAATTAACCAGAGTTATAGATAGTGCAGGAACATTTACTATAAACAACAAAAAATTTCAAATAGTTAACAACAATATTTTACCTAATGTTAAAGTTAATATTTATATAAGTCATAAAATTGGTATTATTGTTGAATATAAAGAAAAAAGGTACAAGGTTAT
>CALVKL010000023.1 GCA_944332695.1 uncultured Bacilli bacterium | reverse complement strand
AGAAAAAATGTGATTTATGCGTTATAATATTTATAGTGGTTTAGTAATTTGAAATTCTTATATAAGAGGTGAAGATGCAAGAAGTTCAAATAATTAAAGCTAGTAAGGATAAAGTTATTCGTAGTGGTGCTACTATTAAAAATAAAATAAGAGTTGCACCTTATGCTAGGGTAAGTACAGATTCTGATGAACAAAAGAATAGTTATGAATCACAAAAGAAATATTATCAAGAGTTAGTTTCTAATAATTCTGAATGGGAATTAGTAGATATCTATGCTGATGAAGCAATATCAGGTACACAAGTTTATAAAAGAACTGATTTTATAAGAATGATTAATGACGCTATGGAAGGTAAAATTGATATGATTATTACTAAATCTATTTCAAGATTTGCTAGAAATACATTAGATACTTTAAGTTATGTTAGACAGTTAAAAGATAAAGGTGTTGCTGTTTTCTTTGAAAAAGAAAATATTAATACTTTAACTATGAATGGTGAATTATTACTTGTAATATTAAGTTCTTTAGCGCAACAAGAAAGTGAATCTATTGGTGGTAATATTAAACTTGGGTTAAAGATGAAAATGAGTCGCGGTGAAATGGTTGGGTTTAATAGATGTCTTGGCTATAGTTATGACAAAGAAACTAAAGAGATATCTATTGTTCCAGAAGAAGCAGAGATAGTAAGATATATTTTTAAAAGATATATCGAGGGTATTGGTACTTATGCACTTGCTAAAGAATTAACTAGAAAAGGTTTTAAAAATGCTAAAGGCGAAGTTAAATGGCGAGATGGTAGTGTTGCTTGTATATTAAAGAATGAGAAATATAAAGGCGATCTATTACAAGGCAAATCATTTACTGTTGATTCTATTTCTCATAAGAGATTATCTAATAAGGGTGAATCTGATAAGTTCTATTTAGAAAATCATCATGAACCTATCGTATCAAGAGAAGTTTGGGATAAAGCTGAATCTATTAGAAAAAGTAGAAATAGAATTATTGGTGTAGAAGATAATCGTAGAACTAAGTCTAGACAACATTCTTTTAGTTGTATGATTGAATGTGCTTATTGTGGTAGTCATTTTATAAGACGTACTTGGCATTCTTCTTCTAAAAATGAGAAACATGTATGGTCTTGTATAAAGAGAACTAATACTGGTAGAAAATATTGTCCTAAAAGTGAATCTATTGATGAGAAGACTTTAGAGAAGTGTTTTGTAGAAGTATATAATATGCTACTTGATAATAACAAAGAGATTATTGATAATTTAACTAGTACTATAGAGAAGATAGTGTTAGAAGAATTTGATAATACTTTGATTGACAATAAGAATAAAGAAATAAAACTGATTGAAAAGAAGATATCTAGTTTGTTAGATTTGGGGTTAGAAAGTAAGATTGAAAATACTATTCTTGAAAGTAAAATGAATGAACTTACTAAAGAAAAGAGTAAATTAGAGAGTGAATTGAATAAGTTAATAGAACAAAGAGATTCTAAAGAAAATTATAATAATAGAATTAATGATATTAAAAACAAATTAAAAACTTTAAATAGATTAGAAAGTTTTGATAGACAAGTATTTGAGTATATGATTTCTAAAATTATAATTGGTAAAAGTGATGATAACGAAAAGCAATATCCTTTACATATTACATTTGTATTAAAAACTGATGATGAGATATCAGGTTATACAAATTCAACAAATAAAAAGAAAAATTTAAATAACGCGCGTCTAGATATATCGCGTGACACATGTTGAAACTGTTGTATTAATGTCAAAAATCAAATAAATTAGTCAAACTATTTCCAATAAATTAATATTTAAAAAGAAAAGACATATTATTAAAATGGTGATGAAAGTGGAAGAAATAATTGAAATAATAAGTCAGTTTGATATAGACGGAATTTTGTTAGATATTTGCTGTAAAAACAACGGAAATATTAACAAAACATATTTAGCTACTTATAAAATGTCGGATGGCGAAGTAAAAAAATTCATATTTCAAAAAATAAATACAACTGTATTTAAAGAGCCATATAAATTAATGAAAAATATTGAAAATATAACTGCTTGGATAGAAAAAAAGACAAAATTTAATGACGACCACAAACATCCATGTTTAAAAGTTATCCCAACTAAAAATAAGAAAAGTTTGGCTGTTGTTTTAGATGAAAATGGTGAAAAGCAATATTATAGAGCATACAATTGTATCGAAAACTCTGTTTCATATGATGTTCCAAAAGATAAAAAAGTTGTATATAATACCGGTAAAGCTTTTGGTTATTTTCAAAGAATGTTGATAGATTACCCAATTACTAATTTAGAAGAAACTATAGCTGATTTTCATAATACCCCAAAAAGATATAGTAATTTTTTAAAAGATGTAGAATTAGATGTTTGTGATAGAGCGTATGATGTTGCTGATGAAGTTGTTTTTGTATTAAAAAATTCTAGTTATTCATCTATTATAACAAATTTAATAAATAATGGTCGTATTCCTATTAGAGTTACACATAATGATACAAAGGTAAATAATGTTATGATGGATGAGCAAACAGGAGATTATCTCACCGTGATAGATTTAGATACAGTGATGTTAGGCAGTTCACTTTATGATTATGGTGATGGAATAAGAAGTGCTGCTTCAAATGCTAAAGAAGATGAAACTGATTTAGATAAAGTATTTTTAAATTTAGAATTATTTGAACAATATACTGAAGGATACCTAAGTGAAATGGCTTTATATTTACAAGAAGATGAAGTCTGCCATATGGGTGAAGCAATAGCTGTTATTACATTTGAATTAGGAATTAGATTTTTGAATGATTATATAAATGGGGATACCTATTTTAAAACAAATTACGATAAACATAATTTAATTAGGGCACGTAATCAATTTAAATTGTTATCCGATATAAAAAGCAAATTAGCTTATATGGATGAATATATTTTAAATTCATATAAACAAAAAGTAAAGATAAGACAGTAATAATTAATTATAAGTTAGTTCAAATAAAGCTTATTTATGTAGAATTGTAATAATAAAACTATGGTTATAAATTTAAATTAATGTTATTATGGTAATAACAATAGCTATATTATAAAAAAAAATACACATATGGTTATATTTGGCGTATGGTATTTTAAAAATATGTAGAAATAAAGGATGGAGTATTTATGTTTTTTGCTAGACCAAATGTTTATCAAGCTTGTGGGCTATATAATGTGACACATTTATTAATAATTATTTTTTTAGGCTTTTTATTATCTATTAGCGTAAAAAAGACTAAAATAAAGAAAAAAGAAGATATTACTAATATAATTAGAGTATCAACCATTATAGTATGGATCTTAGAAATTATTAAAATTATTTTTAATTTTAAAATAGGTAACATTGACAACGTTAATACTTATATTCCTTTATATTTTTGTAGTATACTATTATATGCAGGAATCTTAAGCGGTTTTTGTACAGGAGTTTTAAAAAGAATTGGTGACGTTTTTTTAGCTACTGGTGGATTAGTAGCTGGAATAGCTTTTTTAATTTCTCCAGGGACCTCTTTAGGTATTTATCCTTTATTTCATTTTATTAGTTTTCAAAGTTTATTTTACCATGCTGTCATGATTTATTTGGGGATTATCATAAATAAATATAATTATATTGATGTGACTTATAAGGATATAAAGTATTATGCTATATTAGTTTTTATTGTTTGTATATCGGCTTATATTGTTAATATTAACTTTAATGGTAATTTGATGTTTATAAATGAAGGATTTGGCTTGTTTAAACTAATCGAAGACATCAGCGGTAATTTTTACTCTTTAATTATGATTGTTGGTCAAATGACTCTACCTTTTTATTTAGGATTAATATTAAAATATATAGCAGTACAAATGAAGTTTAGAACTACGAATTAATATTTAGTAGTTCTTTTACATGTTTGTGAAGTTTTTCAAATGAGACTAAAAAATTACAATAATATTTATTTGTTTATTGGTGTATAACAAAATAAATAAGACTATTTATTTCTTAAATTATTAAATTTAACAATTAATTTTTTTATTAACAAAACTCTATCTTTTTTGTGTAATTTATATATTGACTAATGATTTAATATAATATAAAATTAATATGTAATAGAAAAGTATATAAAAATAATTAATAGTAGCATAAGATACAATCTTACATCAATTAAGTAATAAAGAAATATTGACATAATATTAAAAATAGAATGCAAATAAAGAAAATGCTTTAAATATGCAATTAAAAAAATAGGAAATATACTTAATGTTAATATAAAATTAAAGTAATTGTAGAAAGGATTATTATATGAAAAAAGTATTAAAAAATAAGGGTAAAAGTCTTAGGTTGACAACATTAGGTTTTACGTTAATAGAATTATTAGCCGTAATAATCATATTAGCAATAGTAGCATTAATAGCAACCTCAATAACATTAGATGTAGTAGAAGATGCAAGGAAATCAGCAGGATTATCAGAATCACATATGATTTTAAATGGTATAAATAACTATTGTGCTTCAATAGAAATGAAAAAACAATTGGGGATATTAGGGACAGAAGACGTAGATTGTGAAAATAAAGATACATTTACAACAGAAGAAATAAGAAAAATGGTAAACTTAGGAAATGCTGAAGTAATAGAAATAGAATACAGAAAAAAGATAACATGGCTAAAAGTAAAAAGTAATGGATATGTCTATAGTTTACAAGATAATGCAATGGTAGAAGGGAATTTAGATAAACCAAAAGCAGAATATGCAGTAGGAGATTTATTAAAAGTACAAGTAAGTGATAGTGAAACACAAAACATTTATGTTTTAGAAGTAAATGGTGAAGAGATAGTAGGAATACTAGATAGAAATTTAACAGGTGGAACAGTAGCCTGAATAAGTAAAGGAGATTATAACAGTGCCGGTGGATATTGGACTAATGATGATAGTACAACAAAAAACAATAATTTATATAATTTTGGACCAATAACAGCACTAACAGCATTAAATGAAAGAACAATTAGTTGGAATAAAGTGACAAAGAAATATTTACCAGAAGCACCAGAAATGTTAAAATTAACAGAATATTATAAAGAATTAGAATCAAGTGGAGAGACGACAAATTGGGAAAGTAAATATGTTACTGATTTTGATGGATTTTTACAAGCGAATAAAAGTGTTCTAACTTGTAGCAGTGGAAGTGAATGTAGAGAAGCAATAACAACAGCAGGAGGAGGAAAATATTTATTACCAGAATGGGCAATGATAAATTTAGAGACAACGGGAGATAGTAGTGCAGGCTTGGGATATTGGACAAGTACACCAATGAATTACAGTGTTGTGTCTTATCCTGATCGCGCGTGGTTTGTCTATGACGGCGGCTACCTCTACCGCGACCTTGTGGACAACTCTGACTTCTTTGGCGTTCGCCCAGTTATCCATATCTATGAATCTAATATCCTAGAAAAATTAGAGGCACCGGAGTATGTAAACCCAGAAGATGTTGTTAATACAGAATAGAAGAAAAAACAAATTATGTAAAATTCCGTAGGAATTTATCAGCCGCACGCGAAGTCGTGTGGCCAAAGGTTGAAAAAATTACATAATTAAAGATAGTTATTATAGTGTTAAAATTAAAAATAAATAGTCTAAAAAATAAGACTATTTATTTGTTATTCGATAAAAATTAAATGATGGCCTATTAAATAATCTAAGTTTCAATTTTGATGTACCTAAGCCACTTGAAATATATAAATCAGTGTTATTAATTTTATAATGTTCATCATAATATTTTAAAGCTCCATAAGGAAGTGCAAGCTTTTTAATTATCGGTAAATTTATTTGTCCCTTGTGTGAATGACCAGCTAAAATTAGATCATAATTATTTAAATCTAAATTATCTACAAAGTCAGGTTCATGCATTAATAAAATAGAGTATATTGGCTTAATATCATCATTTTTCAAATTAGAAATATAATTATCAAATTGTTCTGTTTTAATAGATATATCTTTAGGATCGGCTATATTACTACTCATTCCTGATATTATAATAGGTTGATTGCTACCATCATAAATTAATTCATAAGTATTATTTATATTTTTAAATCCACTTTTTTCAATAACATAATTATAATCTTCTAATGGGACATCATGATTACCACTTATTGCATATTTACCTAATTTAGCTTCTATTTTACTTAATTGATTGATAATTTCATTTTTATCATATTCGATTCTTTCATCAATTAAATCGCCAGTTATAACGACAATATCTGGTTTTAATTCATTAATTTGATTAGTAATATTTTCTAATTGTTTGCTAGAAATGATAGAATTATAGTGAATATCAGAAAGATGAATTATTTTTAACCCGTGATATTCATTGATAATCTTATTGTTTACTACCTTATATTCTTTTATTTTTAAGCCTCTAGTTGCAATGAACCTACTATATAAAAAACAACAGCTAAAAAAAATAAAAATAATGACAACAATAATTAAAAACTTTTTCATAAATAACACCTACATAAAAAATAGTAATACCACTTGGATAAACATCATAATACCGTTATGAAATAAGTGTAAGCTGATTGGAACAAATATATTTTTTGATTTTACTAAAGTATAAGCAAACACAAATCCAGGAATGGAATAAGGAATGATATAAATTAAATCAATTAGATTTTGATAACTACCGACCACATGTAAGGCTCCAAAAACAATTCCAGAAAAAAATATAAATAAAATATTATTTTTAAACATGTATCTGAAACTAAGTCTAAATATAGTTTCTTCTAATAAAGGAGCTAGTAAAACTGCTGATACAATCATGTAAAAAGGGGCAACCAATAGATTATCATTAATAATACTTTGATTGGTAGCAACAGAATTGGGGAATAAGAAAACAATAATAGCATTACTTATTAACATTAAAGAAAATGCTAAAGCCCAATACCTCATATAATTATTTATATAATTCTTAAAGTTTTTTTTAAAGATTTTAAAGTCAGCTGTTATTTTGTCTCGAAAAATAAAAAATAAAATTAATAAATAAATAATCTCGGTAGTTAATAAATAAAATACTTTACTATTAAGATCTAAGTTGTTAAATAATTCAAGGAAATAAATTTGGAAATAAGTGTAAATAAAATATGATAAAGTAACACATATGCCTTTAATTATTTGTTTTGATTCTGCTTTCAATTTTATCACCTTATATTATTATATCAAAAAATTAATAATATTTTAATAAAAATGTTTTAAATACTAAAAAATATGATATAATATCTTTATTACATGAGGAGTGGGACATAATCCCACTCTTTAATATAGTTGGAGGTATTATGATTGAAAAAGTAAAAGAATTAATTGAAAAAACAATTATGGATGCGAATTATATTTTAGATAATGTCGAATATCTTAAAGAAAATAATACTAATTTTTTGAGAATAACTATCGATAAAAAAAATGGATTAATTGATATTAATGACTGTGTAACTGTCAATAATATTTTAGATCCTATTTTAGATAATATTGATTTTATCGATGAAAGTTATATTGTGGACATTTGTTCTAAAGAGAAAGGATGTGAATAAAATGAATACAAAAGAATTTAAAAAAGCACTAGATGCATTGGTTAAAGAAAAAGGAATTTCTGCAGATACTATTTATGATGCGATGGAATTAGCGCTAACAAGCGCTTATAAAAAAAATTATAAATCATTAACAAATGTTAGGGTATCAATTGATAAAGAAATTGGTGATATTCATGTTTATTCTTATAAAACAGTTGTCTTAGATAAGGAACATGAGGCATTAGAACCAATTATGATTGAAGTAGAAGATACCGAAGAAGAAGGAGCAATGATTGAAGTTGAAAAACCATATATCTTTGATTCTCGTATTCATATTACTTTAGATGAAGCAAGAAAAATAGTTCCTAATATTGAAGTTGGTGAAACAATTGAGGAAGAAGTGACGCCTAAAGATTTTGGTAGGGTTGCAGCGGCTACAGCTAAACAAGTAGTTATTCAAAAAATAAAAGAAGCTGAAAAAAGTATTATCATGGATGAATTTGCTGATAAACAAGACGAATTAGTAAGTGGTTTAGTTGCGATGGAAGATGTTAGAAACTATTATATTAATTTAGGAAGAACGCAAGGAATCTTGCCAAAATCAGAAACTATCCCTGGTGAGAAAATAAAAATGGGTTCAAACATTAAAGTGTATGTCAGCAAAGTGGAAAGTACAAGTAAAGGGCCATTTATTTTGTTATCAAGAAATCATTATGGCTTTGTAAAAAGATTATTTGAATTAGAAATACCAGAAATCAATGAAGGAATTATTCTAGTATATAGCGTAGCGCGTGAAGCTGGTGTAAGAACCAAAGTCGCTGTTTATTCAGAAAATTCAAATGTTGATCCAATCGGTTCATGTATTGGTGAAAAAGGAATGAGAATTGCTAATATATTAAAAGAATTAGGCCCTGAAAAGGTTGATATTGTAGCTTATACAAATGATAAAGTAGAATTTATTAAAAATGCTTTATCACCGGCTAAAAACTTAAGTGTCTTTATAACTGATGAAAAAAAGCAAGAAGCTTTAGTAGTTGTTGATAATGATAATTTATCTTTAGCAATTGGGAAAAAAGGATTAAATGTTAAATTAGCTTCTCGTTTAACAAAATATAAATTAGATATTAAAACTATTGAACAAGCTAAAGAAATGGGTATAAACATCGTTTCTTAAAGGGGTGAATTGCTTTGAAAATAAAAAAAATACCAATGCGTTCTTGTATTGTGACTAAGGAAAAATTACCTAAACAAGAATTAATTAGAATTGTTAGAACTCCTGATCAAGAAGTTATAATCGATGTAACTGGTAAAGTTAATGGCCGAGGAGCGTATTTAAAAAAGGATTTAGCTGTTTTTGAAAAAGCTAAAAAAAATAAAATTTTAGACAAAATTTTAGAAATCGAAGTTAAAGATGAAATTTATGAAAACTTAAAAAAAATACTATAGGAGGTGTTTATTATGATGAGCGTATTAGAATATGCTAATGATGTAAACAAAAGTGTAGCTGAAGTACTTAAAATGTGTGAAGAATTAGATATTCAAGTTAACAATGAAGATGATTTGTTAAGAGAAGATGATATTGTTATGTTAGATAATGCTGATTTTGAACAAATGGATAACATAGTTGAAGAAATAATTGAAAATAAAAATATAAAAGTTGAAGAATCAGTTAACAAACAAAAACTAAAGAAAAAACAAGACATTAAGGCTAGTAAAAAAGATTTTCAACAAAAGAAAAAAGAAATGTATAAAAATAAAACTAAATTGATGACGAATGCGAGTGATGATAAAGTAGTTTTATATAAAGAAAATATGACAATTGGTGAACTTGCTAATAGTCTTGGCGTTAATAGTGGAGAATTAGTTAAAAAATTATTTTCTTTAGGAATTATGGCTACTATCAATAATAATATTAGTTTTGAAAATGCTGAAATATTAGTTTTAGATTACGATAAAGAATTAAAAAGAGAAGAAACAGCTGATGTTACTAATTTTGAAGAGTATGAAATAGTTGATAAAGAACAAGATTTGATTACTAGACCACCAGTTGTAACTGTTATGGGTCATGTTGATCATGGCAAAACCACCTTATTAGATGCTATTAGAAAAACTGATGTTGCAAGTTTGGAAGCAGGCGGAATAACTCAAGCTATTAGTGCTTATCAAGTAAAAGTAAATAATAATTATGTTACTTTTATTGATACGCCAGGTCATGCTGCATTTACGCAAATGCGAGCAAGAGGCGCCAGTATAACTGATATAGTGGTAATTATTATTGCAGCCGATGATGGAATTATGCCACAAACTGAAGAAGTAATTGATCATGCTAAAGCAGCTAAAGTACCAATTATTGTTGCAATTAATAAAATCGATAAACCTGAAGCTAATGTGGAAAGAGTTTTAACTCAATTAACAGAACACGGATTAACTCCTGAATCTTGGGGAGGAGATACTTTAGTTAGTTTGATTTCAGCTAAAACAGGTGAGGGAATTAATGATTTATTGGACAATATCTTATTAGTTTCTGAAATGAATAATTATCGTGCAAACCCTAATCGTTATGCTGTTGGAACCGTTGTTGAATCAAGATTAGATAAACATTTAGGTCCAATTGTAACAATTTTAGTTCAAAATGGTACTTTAAGATTAGGTGATCCAATTGTCGTTGGTCATACCTATGGTAAGATAAGAACATTAAAAGATGATAAAGGCAATAATTTAACTTCAACTTTATTATCACAACCAGTAGAAATAACAGGATTAAATGATATTCCAAATGCTGGCGATAAATTTATGGCTTTTGAATCAGAAAAAGAAGCTAGAACTATTGCTGAGAAAAGAAAAGAATTATCTAGATTAAAAGAGCAAATGCCTAGTAAAGCTATAACATTAGACGAATTATTTAATAAAATTCAAGAAGGAAATAAAGAAATAAACATTGTTATTAAAGCTGATGTTAATGGAAGTTGCGAAGCTGTAAAAAATGCTTTAGAAAAATTAGATGTTGAAGGCGTTAAAGTCAATATTATAAGAAGTAGCGTTGGCGCTATTAAAGAAAGTGACATTGTTTTAGCTAAAGCTAGTAATGCTATTATAATTGGTTTCAATGTAAGACCTAATAATACTTTAAAAGAATATGCTAAAGATCAAGGCGTTGAAATACGACTATATGATATTATTTATAAAGCCGTCGAAGAAATGGAATTAGCTATGAAAGGAATGTTGGATCCTATTTTTGAAGAAAAAGTTTTAGGAACTGCAGAAGTAAGAAAAATATTTAAATTTTCTAAAGTTGGAACAATCGCTGGATCTTATGTTACTGATGGTGTTATTAAAAGGGATAGCAAAGCTCGTTTAATTAGAGATGGTGTTGTAATCTATGATGGTAATATTAATTCTGTTCAAAGAGAAAAAGATTCAGTTAAAGAAGTTAAAAAAGGATTAGAATGTGGTATTACAATAGAAAATTATAACGATATTAGAGAAAATGATATTATTGAAGCTTACGAAATGGTGGAGATTCAAAGATGAGCGTTAAGATAGATAGAATTGCTAGTAGTATAGTTAAAGAAATAAGCTATATTTTAGCTTACGAAGTAAAAGATAATGATATTAAGTTTGTAACTGTAACTGATTGTAAATTAAGTAGTGATTTAAGTTATGCTAAAATATATGTTACCGTTTTAGACGATAATAAAAAGGAATCTACTTTAAAGGCGTTAGAGGATGCTAGTGGCTTTATTCGCAAAGAATTAGCTAATCGTATTGATATTAGACATACGCCAGAACTAGAGTTTGTCTATGATGAATCAATTGAATATGGCAAAAAAATAGAAGACATTATCGAAAAAATTCACGAAGAATAGTTATTTTGACAAGATAACTATTTTTTATTAATATAATTAACTATGTAGGGGGGAATATGCTAAAAATTTATAGTAAAGCTTTAGCTGTCTTCAATAATTACTATGCATTACAAAAAGGAAAAACTAATGATACGAAAAAAATAGAAGGCCTGGATAAAAAATATTTACACACGATGGAAGTAGTTAAAGATGGAACATCTGTTGTAGATGGCTTACAATTTAATCCTTCATTTGTAGAATTATCTAAATTAGCCTTTTTAAATCATGATATTGGTAGATTTGAACAAATGCTTTTAATGGGAAATTATGCGGATAGTGAATTAATAAATAGTTATGGAGTAAATCACGGCATTCTAGGTAAAATGATTTTAAAAGATGGTTTAATTAAAGCTGAAATTCCTAGTATTAGATGTTTTGACGAACCAATCTTAGAGATCGTTGCAAGACATGTTGATGCAAATATTAGTAATAAAGATTTATTAGTATTAAGTTCTAATTTACTTAAAAATGCTGATGCTTTAGATTTTTTTAAAAATGCTAATTTAGAAGAACAAAGAAAAGTAATAAACACTATAACTCAAATCGTTCAAGATGTTGATAGATTAGACATATATCATCAAATTTTAGAAGATCGTTGGACACCAATGAAAGTGGATAATCCAATCGATCCAAAAGTAATGGATATGTTTTATAAAGGTCAATATTTGAATATGAATGAATTAAAAAAACAAGGCTTATGGAATGCTAATGTTGGTGAATTGGTTAGGTTAAGCTTTGTTAATCAAATTAGATTATTAAGTGTTGCAAAATTAATTTACGATGAAAACATTTTAATGCAAATGAAAGCGATAAGACAAAATCCATATGTTTTAGATGCATTTGATTTTATGCAAGATAAATTAGAAAAAATGATAAAAAATAGTGATGGAATTATAGTATCAAAATGAAGAAAAAATACTTTCAAATAGTATTTTTCTTTTTAACTAAATATTGTAATTGTAAAAAAGGACTAATTATTGTATAATATAATAGGAGTTGATTTTTAGTGAAACCATTATTACTATGTATATTAGACGGAGTAGGAATTAATAAAAATATTAAAGGAAATGCTTATAAACTAGCTAATACTCCTCATCTAGATGAACTATTTAAAAAGTATCCTAGTTCAAAACTAGACGCTAGTGGAGAAAAGGTTGGCTTACCTAAAGGACTAATGGGAAATAGTGAAGTAGGTCATTCAAATATTGGCGCAGGAAGAATAGTTTATCAATCAGTTCAACTTATTAATGAAGAAATAAAAAACAAAAAATTTAATCAAAACAAAAATATTTTAGAAATGTTTGATTATGTGAAAAAAAATAATAGCAAATTACATTTGATGGGCTTAGTAAGTGATGGTGGAGTTCATTCAACATTGAATCATTTACAAGCATTAATTAATTTGTGTTATAAAAATAAAGTAAATTTTTATTTACATATATTTACAGATGGAAGAGATACATTACCTAATAGCAGCTTAAAATATATTAATTCATTAGATTTAAAAAACGGAACGATTGCAAGTATAAGTGGTAGATATTATGCAATGGATAGAGATAATCGATATGATAGAGTAGAAAAAGCTTATGATGTTATGACTGGCGTTTCAGATAGTAAATACACAAGTGTTAAAGAAGCTATTAATTCTAATTACGAAAATAATATAAGTGATGAGTTTATTTTACCCGGATTGATTAATATAGATGGCGTTGTATCTGATAATGATGGCATTATTTTCTTTAACTATAGACCTGATCGTTTAAGAGAATTAGGAAGTGCTTTTTCTAATCCTGATTTTAAAGGATTTAAAAGAAAAAAACAAGTTAATATTAAATTACTTACAATGATGCCTGTAAGTGATGAAGTAATTAATAAAACAGCTTATGACTTGACAAGTTTAAATAATACACTAGGACAATATATTTCTAAGTTAGGTTATAAACAATTAAGAATTGCTGAAACAGAAAAATATGCTCATGTTACTTATTTTTTTGATGGTGGTAAAGAATTAGAGCTACTTAATTGTGATAGAATTTTAGTTCCATCACCTAAAGTAGCTACTTATGACTTAAAACCAGAAATGAGTGCTTATGAAATAACTGATACATTATTAGAAAAAATAAATAAATACGATGTTATAATTATGAATTTTGCAAATGGTGATATGGTTGGTCATACCGGCAATTTGGATGCTGCTATCAAAGCGATTGAAGTATTAGATGAATGCGTTTATAAAATATATGAAAAAATAATAAGTTTAAACGGAACAATGATTATTACTGCTGATCATGGTAATTGTGAAGAAATGATAGATGCTAACAACAATGTTTTAACTAGTCATACAACAAATAAAGTTCCATTTTTAATAACAGGTGATTATAAATTAAAAAATGGTAAATTAGGCGATATTGCTCCTACTATTATTTATTTATTGAATGAAAAAATACCTATTGAAATGACTGGAGAAGTATTAATTGATGTGGAAAATAGGTAATGTAAAAATAGAAAATCAAATCGTTTTAGCGCCTATGGCTGGAGTTTCTGACAGTGCTTTTCGAAGAATAGCTAAAGAAATGGGTTGTGGTTTAGTTGTAGCTGAAATGGTTAGTGACAAAGCTATATTTTATGGAAGTAAAAAAACAATTGATATGTTATACATGAAAGATAGTGAACGGCCAATTAGTCAACAAATTTTTGGTAGTGATAAAGAATCTTTTGTTTATGCCGCTAAATATATTGAACAAAACATGCATCCAGATATTATTGATATTAATATGGGGTGTCCTGTTCCTAAAGTAGCTACACGTGCTCAAGCTGGAAGTGCTTTACTTAAAGACCCAAGTAAAGTGTATGAAATAGTGAAAGCAGTAGTTGAAAGTGTAAATATTCCTGTTACTGTTAAAATCAGAAGTGGATGGGACGAAAATAATATCAATGCTGTATCTATTGCTAAAGTAATTGAAAAAGCTGGAGCTAGTGCTATAACCGTTCATCCAAGGACAAGAAGTCAAGGATATTCTGGTAAAGCTAATTGGGATATTATTAAACAAGTAAAAGAAAATGTTAATATTCCTGTTATTGGTAATGGTGATATTAAAACTTGTTATGATGCTAAACGTATGTTAGATGAAACAAAATGTGATGCCGTTATGATAGGTAGAGGCTTATTAGGTAATCCTTGGTTAATAAAAGAATGTTTAGACTATTTTGATAACAAAGAAATCAAAGAAATAACTATTAGTGAAAGATTAGATATGGTTTTAAAACATTTTAATTATTTGTTAGAATTTAAAGAAGAAAAAATAGCTATTTTAGAAATGCGAACTCATATTTCTTATTATTTAAAAAATATAGATAAAGAATATAAGCAAAAATTTATGAAAGTTAATACAAAAGAAGAGTTTATGAACTTGATTAAAGAATTAGAAAATAAATATTGTAATTAAATAATTTTATTAATTTACTTTTATTTTAATTGCTTTGTGGTATTATTTTGTGGTATTATATAGTAAAAAAGTGGATTGATTAACATATTTGTCCAAGAATTGAGGAGATAAAATGAGAGAATTTACAGAACAAGAATTAGTTAGAAGAGAAAAATTAAAAGACTTAGAACAATTAGGAATTGATCCATTTGGTTCTAGATTTGATGTGACTTCTAACTCAAAAGAAATTAAAGAAAAATACGCTGATAAAACTAAAGAAGAACTACATGAAATAGATATTCCAGTAGTAGTTGCTGGTCGTATTATGACTAAAAGAGGTAAAGGGAAAGCTGGTTTTATGCATATTCAAGATAAATTTGGTCAAATTCAAATTTATGTAAAACTAGATAATGTTGGAGAAAAACAATATGAATTGTTTGAAAAAGCGGATTTAGGTGATATTGTTGGTATTGAAGGTAATGTTATGCGAACTAATATGGGGGAATTATCAGTTAAAGCTAATAAATATATTCATTTAGTTAAAGCTTTACGACCATTACCAGATAAATATCATGGATTGGTTGATGTTGAAGAAAGATTTAGAAGAAGATATGTTGATTTAATTATGAATGAAGAAGCAAGAAGAGTTGCTTTTATGCGACCTAAAATTATTAGATCAATCCAACACTATTTAGATAATCTAGGTTATGTTGAAGTTGAAACACCTGTTTTAAGTCCAATATTAGGTGGAGCTGCAGCCAGACCATTTATAACTCATCATAATACTTTAGATATGGAATTTTATTTAAGAATTGCCACAGAATTACCTTTAAAGAGGTTATTAGTAGGTGGTATGGATGCTGTTTATGAAATAGGTAGATTATTTAGAAATGAAGGAATGGATCGTAATCATAATCCAGAATTTACAACTATTGAAGTTTATAAAGCTTATAGTGATTTAGAAGG
>CALVKL010000022.1 GCA_944332695.1 uncultured Bacilli bacterium | reverse complement strand
CTTTTAAAACTTGAAAAATATATAATACTATATATATTTCATAGTATTATATATACCAAAAAAGGATGAACATGTGGCTCGGGCAAGAAGTATAAACAATGTTGTGGAAAGTAGCACAAAATAATAGAAAACAAAAAATTTAAAATATAGGAAATTAAGAAATATAAATCAAAATAATGAATAATTAAAGGACAGATGAAAATCTGTTTTTTAATGTTTGTAGATACAGTTTAGAAGTTTATTCTTTGATTTTGCCAAACGAGATAAACAATAAGAAAAATAACGTATTACAAAAAATTGAAACAATTTAAAAAAATATAAATGAAAATTTATATAAATATTTAAACTAAAATTTAGATATTTATGTTAAAATATTAAATGGTGATGTAATTTGAAGTATGATGTTGTGATTATAGGAGCAGGGCCAGCTGGATTATTTACTGCTTACGAACTTATCACAAAAAATAAAAATTTAAAAATTGCTCTTGTTGATAAAGGGAAAAAAGTTAAAGATAGATTTTGCCCTATGAATAAATATAAAACCAAATGTGCTAATTGTAATCCTTGCCGTATTTTATCGGGTTTTGGCGGTGCTGGAACTTTTTCTGATGGTAAGTTAAATTTCATTCCCAAACTAGGGAAAAGTGATTTATTTAAATATATGAGTGAAAGCGAAGCTAATAAGCTAATTGATGACACAGAAGAAATATTTACTAAATTTGGTATGGATAGTAAAGTTTTCCCTAGCAATATGGATGAAGCGCTAGAAATTAAGAAAAAAGTAGCAATTCAAGGTGCAAGATTATTATTAATTCGTCAAAAACATTTGGGAAGTGATTGTTTACCTAAATATATTGAAGATTTTAGTAAATTTTTGGAAGAAAAAGGTGTAACTTTATATGAAGATACTGATGTTTTAGACATTGTTTCTGTTAAAGATGGATATGAAGTTGTATATGGTAACGAAAAACTTATTGCTAAAAAGGTTGTTGTTGCACCAGGAAGAACCGGTGCAAAATGGATTCAAGAATTAGCTGATAAATACAATATCCCTTATTTATCTCAAAGTATTGAAATTGGTGTGCGTGTAGAAGTTAGAAAAGAAATTTTACAGACAATTACTGATGTGATTTATGATCCAACTATTTTTATTCACACAGATACCTATGGTGATGAAATAAGAACATTTTGTACTAACCCAGGTGGCTTTGTTGCTAAAGAAAATTATTATGGATATATTTGTGTTAATGGACATGCCCTTAAAAACATAAAATCTAATAATAGTAATTTTGCATTTATCAGTAGGGTTCATTTGACTGAACCTATTACTAATACGAGATTATATGGGGAATCTATTGCTAGAATAGCTAATGTTTTAGGAGATTCCAAACCTATCATTCAATCGCTTAAAGATTTAAAAAATGGTAGACGTTCTACATGGCATCGAATTAATCAAGGATTTATTGAACCAACCTTAAAAGACTGTGTAGCGGGCGATCTCGCTTTAGTTTTGCCTCATCGTATTGTTACTAACATTTTAGAAGGTTTAGAAAAATTAGACAAAATAATTCCCGGAGTAAATAATGATGAAACCCTTTTATATGGACCAGAAATAAAGTTTTTCAGCAATGAAATAGAAACTAATAATCATTTTAAATTAGAAAATGAAGATATATATTTTATTGGTGATGGTGCTGGTAAAGCAGGAAATATCGTAGTAGCTGCGGCCACAGGATTAGTTGCTGCACGCGATATTTTAAATAATATGGATATTTAATTGCAATAAAAAAAAATAAATGATATAATAATTGCGAAATTGGATTTCAAAAATGGAAAGTAGGTATTGAAGATGAATGAAAGTAAAAAAATATTGATTGTTGTTGGTATATTTATTTTGATTGTTTTAGGAAGTGTTGGACTTGTTTATGAGGGGAATAAAAGCTCAAAATTAATATATGAACAATTTACAGCAGATTTTAATGGTAGTGAAAAAAAACTAGTTTATTTAGGCGCTTCTTCTTGTGGTTATTGTAGTTTATTAAATCCAAGTTTGGAAGATATGGCTAGTAGATATGAATTTGAATATTTGTATATTGATTTAAGTGAATTTTCTAAAAAATATACGAATAAAATTGCTGAAGATTTAAATATTACAAAAATTGGAACCCCTTATCTTGCTATCGTAGCAGGCGGGGAAGTTGTTGATGTTCAAAATGGCTATGATGATTATAATGTTATTTTCGAGTTTTTACAAGAAAATGGTTTAATTAGCGAGGAAGCAAAGTTAGATTTAAATTATATTGATTATGAAACTTATGAAAATTTATTGGCTAGTAAAAATAAACAAGTTATTGTAATCGGTCAACCAACTTGTGGCTACTGTGTTCAAGCCAAAATAATTTTAAATGATGTTGCTAAAGAACATGAAGTAAAAATCAATTATTTAGATTATGTTAAATTAGAATCTGAAGAAAAGGAAAAATTTGTTAATAGTTTAGAGTATTTCCAAGAAGAAGATTGGGGAACACCAATTATGATGATTGTTCAAAATGGTGAAATTGTTGATATGATCGAACAACTAGCTACAGAAGAAAAATATGTTGAGTTTTTACAAGAAAATGGAGTTATTGAATGAACATTTATGAACAAGCGCTAGCTTTTAAAAAAAAGTATCCTAAAACAGTTGCTTGGAGAATTAAAGCTCACAGTAAAATAGCGCAAATGCATGTTAATCCTGATGAGACGGTAAAATATGTCTTTGCCTGCCAAAAAAACGCTCATTCTTATGAAATTTTTAGAACATTTATTATTGTTGTTACCGATAAAAGAATTATTGTTGCACAAAAAAGATTGTTGTTTGGTTATTTATTTATATCAATTACTTCAGATATGTATAATGATTTAACATTGATGATGGGTATTTTATGGGGTAAAGTTAAAATTGATACTATTAAGGAAGTAGTAATGCTTTCAAATATTCAAAAAGAAGCTTTACCAGAAATAGAAACGGCTATTTCTCAAACAATGATGGATTTGAAACTACAATGTGATAAATGAAAAAGACATGAATTTTAATGTCTTTTTAGTTTACATATTATTAAAATAATTCTTGTTTTTTTAAGCTTTATATGATATCATTTAATTGTAGATTGGAGATGGTTAATTTGGCAAGAAAGATTAAAAATCTAACTAACGATTTTACCAATATTGAGGTAATTAGATATTTTATTAATAATGATACGGAATATTTAATCTATTCTTTAAATGAAATTGACGAATCTGGATATACAAAATTATATGCTTCAAAGATAATTGGCAATAAAGCATGTATAATTACTGATAATGATGAATGGAATCTAATTAAAGAAATTATTAAAGAAATAGTTCGAAATAACCGTGATGGTAGTGAATTAAGTATTGTCGATTTAGATGAAAAAAATTTAGAAGATATTATTTTGCAAGATACAAGGGTATTTAAACTGCAAGGTAATTTAGTTAATCTATTATCTGAAAATAAAAAAGTAAAAATTCCATTTGATAGTTCTCCTGAAGAAGAAATAGAAGAAGTTACTTTAGATTATGAAGAATTATATAAAACCCAATTAGAAAAAGTTAAGTTTTTAGAAGAAGAAATTAAATCTTTAGAAAATGAAAATGATAAATATAAAGAAATTATTGATAAAATAAAAGAAATAGTAGAATAACTACTATTTTTTATTTTGTAAACATAAAATTAGTTGAGGTGAATATTATTGAAAAACACAATAAATTATTATTATAATATGCATATAAATACTATTCACCAAAAAGATAAAAGCTATTATTTTAAAGTGGAAAATAGTAACTATATTTTATTGATATATAATAATTTAGAAGAAATAGATGATATTTATAAACTAAATAGTTATCTTATTAATTTTTTTCCATTTCATAAAATAGTTTTAAATATTAATAACGAAATTATCACGACAATTAAAGATAATAAATACATATTATTACAACTGTTCATTAATAAAAAAATAAGTATAAATGACATAATTGAACTAAATAATATTGGTATTTCATATGATTATCCTAAATTAAAAAGAGATAATTGGTTTATCCTGTGGACAAATAAAATTGATTATTTTGAATATCAGATAAGTCAAATAGGTAAAAAATATCCTATTATTTGTGAGAGTTTTAATTATTACATTGGATTAGCCGAAAATGCCATAGCACTAGTTAATAATACCGATAAAAGTAATATTAGCATAGCTTTAGCTCATCGTCGAATAAGTAATAATTCCTTCGACTTATATAATCCTTTAAATTTGGTAATTGATTTTAGAATTAGAGATGTATGTGAATATTTTAAGTATTGTTTTTTTAACAATATTGATATTAGCCAAGAGTTAGATTTATTTTTGACCTACAACCATTTAAATGTTAATGAAGCAAATTTGTTTTTAGCGCGAATGCTTTTTCCTACCTATTATTTTGATTTATATGAAAAAATAATTAACGACGAAGTAAAAGAGGAAGAAATAAAAAAGATTATTAGTAAAGCTGATAGTTATGAAAGGTTATTAAAACAAATATACTATCGCTTTAAAAATAATCAATTATATATTGAATGGTTAGAAAATTAATTGATATTTATAACTTCTTTGACATTAGGGACTTCACTTTTGATCGCTGATTCAATGCCTTCTTTTAAAGTAAGATCCAACATATGACAATTAACACATGCTCCTGACATTTTGATATAGACGATATTATCTTCATATTTAACAAATTCAATATCTCCGCCATCAGCGATTAAAAAAGGGCGAAGATGTTCGATAATATCAATAATATTTTCTTCATCATTTAATTCTTTTTTTTGCATTTTTCATCACCAACAAGTATTATATAGTAGTTTTCAAATTAAGTAAAGTAAAATTAAGAAAATTATGATATAATTGTTCTAGAGGTGAATTTATGTCTAAATACATTAAAGGAAAAATTGTCGAAGGAGTCGTTACCGGAATAGAATCATATGGCATATTTGTATCTCTAGATGAGTATTATAGCGGTCTTATTCACATTTCTGAAATATCAAATGGTTTCGTTAAAAATATACATGATTATGTTAATATTGGCGATACTATATATGTAGAAATAATTGGTGTTAATGAAGAGGAATGTCATTTAAATTTAAGTATAAAAAATATCAATTATAAAAGAAAAACATCCAAAAAAAGAAAAAATATTATTGAAACAAGTAATGGCTTTAATACATTGGCTTATAAATTACCATTTTGGATTGACAAAAGTTTAAAAAAAATGGAAAAAAATTGAAAAAGTTCTTGACAAATTAACATATAAAATGGTATAGTTAAATACGTCACGAAGTTTGGGCGATTAGCTCAGTTGGTTAGAGCACCTGCCTTACAAGCAGGGGGTCATAGGTTCGAGTCCTATATCGCCCACCATTTATTGCCGAAATAGCTCAATTGGTAGAGCAACTGACTTGTAATCAGTAGGTTACGGGTTCAATTCCTGTTTTCGGCACCATTTTTGGAGAGATAGCGAAGTGGTCAAACGCGGCAGACTGTAAATCTGTTCCTTCGGGTTCGATGGTTCGACTCCATCTCTCTCCACCACTTTTTTTAGGTTAGATTGCCTCGTAGCCAAGCGGTAAGGCACCACACTTTGACTGTGGCATGCGCTAGTTCGAATCTAGCCGAGGCAGCCATTATTTATGTCCCGTTAGCTCAGTAGGTAGAGCATTTGACTTTTAATCAAAGGGTCACAGATTCGAGTTCTGTACGGGACACCATTTTATAAATAATCCCTTTAATTTTTAAAGGGTTTTATTTTTTGTTTCAATATTTTGTTATTTTTGATATACTATATATGGTGATTAATATGGACAGAATGAATGAATTGATTGAATTAATTAATCAAGCTAATTATGAATACTATGTATTAGATAATCCAACATTAACTGATCAAGAATATGATCGATATATGCAAGAACTAATAAAAATAGAACAAATGCATCCCGAATGGATTAGAAATGATTCTCCGACGAAACGAGTAGGAGGAGATGTTATTAGTAAGTTTAAAAAAATCGTTCATAAAAAACCGATGTTATCCTTAAGTAATGTTTTTAACGAAGAAGAAATCAGATTATTTGATGAAAAAATAAAAAAGGAAGTTATTCCTAATTATGTTTGTGAATTAAAAATAGATGGTTTGTCAGTATCTTTGCTCTACGAGAAGGGAAAGTTGATAAGAGGGGCAACTAGAGGTGATGGTATAACTGGCGAAGATATTACGCATAACGTTAAGACTATTAAAACAATTCCTTTAGTTTTAAAGAAACCAATCGATATTGAAGTTCGTGGAGAAATATACATGAGCAAAAAAAATTTTGATGACTTAAATCAAATAAGAAAAAGTAAAGGCGAAGAATTACTGGCTAATCCACGTAATGCTGCAGCAGGTAGTGTTAGACAATTAGATAGTAAAATAGCTGCTTCAAGAAACTTAGAGTGCTTTATTTATCATTTGCCCAATCCTGACGATTTTGGTATAAAGACGCATTATGAATCTTTGCAATTTATGAAAGATTTAGGATTTAATGTTAATCCTAATATTGAGTTAGTTGAAAATATAGATGAAGTCATAAAATATATATTTAAATGGACTGAGCAAAGAGAAATTTTGCCTTATGAGATAGATGGTATAGTTATTAAGACAAATGATTTCAAGCAACAAGCAATATTGGGATTTACTTCTAAATGTCCTAAGTGGGCAACTGCTTATAAATTTCCTGCTTTAGAGGTTTTGACAAAATTAAAAGATATTATTTTCACAGTTGGTCGAACTGGACAAGTGACACCTAATGCTGTTTTAGAACCAGTTAGGCTAATGGGTTCAATTATTTCGCGAGCGACTTTGCACAATGAAGATTACGTTTTATCTAAACACATTAAAATAGGCGATGTTGTTGCAATAAGAAAAGCTGGTGATGTAATTCCAGAAGTTGTCAGTGTAAAAAAAGAAAGAAGAAATGGAACGGAAAGAACTTTTGTTATGGCTGATGTTTGTCCAATATGTCATACAAAATTAGAAAAAAAAGATACAGCTTATTATTGTGTTAACGACAAGTGCGATAAAAAAATAATTGAAAATTTAATTCATTTTGTCAGTCGTGATGCTATGTATATTGAAGGCTTTGGCGAAAGAATCGTTGAAGATTTTTACAATATGGGATATTTAAAAAGTATTTTAGATTTTTATGAATTAGCAAAATATAAAGAAGAGTTGAAGGAATTAGAAGGCTTTGGGGATAAAAGTATTAATAACTTATTAGAAAACATTGAAAAAAGTAAAAGTAATTCTTTAGAAAGATTGTTATTTGGACTAGGTATTAGGTATGTCGGTAAACAAACCTCTAAAATATTAGCAAAAAATTATATTAATATTGATTCATTAATGAATGCTAGTTATGAAGAATTAATAAGTATTAAAGATATTGGTGAAGCTATTGCTAAAAGCGTTGTTGAATATTTTAATAATAATCAAAAAATAATTGAAAAATTAAAAAGTTATGGGCTTAATATGTCATATTTAGGCAAAATTAACATCAATGAAGAATTTAACAATAAAACTTTTGTCTTAACAGGTACTTTAAGCGAAATTACAAGAAATGAAGCTAAAGAGATAATCGAACAATTAGGCGGACATGTTAGTAGCAGTGTCAGTCAAAAGACAAGTGTGGTTATAGTTGGCGAAAGCCCTGGAAGTAAGTATTCCACAGCGTTGAATCTAGGAATTTCAATATGGAATGAAGAAGAATTTTTAAATAAAATTAAAAAATAGTATTTTCATTTATTATTTTTTTTGATATAATGTAGTCATAATAAATGGAGGTAGAGATCGTGAATAATGAAACTAATAATATAACAGGGACAATACCTAGCAATGTAAATACAAATTCAAATGTTAATTCAACGCCAGTATCACCTACAGTTCAACCACAACAAGCAAATATGATGACTGGGACAAATAAAGATGAAACTGTTTCCAATACAGTACCACCTGTAACTCAACCACAGCCATCAACTACAGTTAATACAATGAATAATTTTAATAAAGATGAAACTGTGGCAAATACCAATCAATATAGTACTGTGGCAAATGTAGTATCACCTACAGCTCAACCACAACAAACTAGTACGGTTAATCCAATGGATGCTATGGCTAATTTGAATAAAGAAGAAGCGATGGAAGAAGCTTTGTCACATACTAATCAATATAGTCCATTTAAAGTTTCCGAGAATGAGGTAAACAAGGAAGTTAAAAAAACAAGTAATAAAAGTGCTTACTTATTTATTGGAATAATTTTTGTTATTATGTTGCTATTTATCATTTTCTTGCCACAAATTTCAAAATTATTTGGTTGGATATAAAAGTGACTTAATGTCACTTTTTTAAAACGAGACAGTATAGTTCAGAAGGGAGGACCAAATGACATTTAATAATATTGTAGATTTACTAAAAAATTTTTTGGATGTATTAATATTATGGTTTGCTTTATATTATATTTTAAAAAATCTTCGTAAAAATGTAAAAATGGTTTTAATATTCAAAGGTATCTTAATTATTGTGGCTTTGAAAATAATTAGTGATATTTTAAATTTAGTTACTATTGGTTTTTTATTAGATTATATTATCGAATGGGGACCATTAGCATTAATTGTAATATTTCAACCGGAAATTAGAAGTGTTTTAGAACAGTTAGGAAGAAGTCAGCTATTGGGCCGACATAAAGTGTTGACTGTTGATGAAAGAGAAAAAATGGTTTATGAAATTTCTAATGCTTTAGATTATTTACGTAAACAATCAATTGGTGCTTTAATTGTTATCGAACGTGATAATAGTTTAAATGATTATATTCAAAAATCAAAGAAAATTTATGCGGATATTTCGTCAGATTTATTAATTTCTATATTCTTTCCTAACAATCCATTACATGATGGAGGATTAATTATTCAGGGAGACAAAATAACAAGTGCCGGAGCAATCTTTCCAACTAGTGATAGTTTAAAAATAAGCAAACGTTTAGGTACACGTCATCGTGCAGCTTTGGGTATTTCGGAAGTTAGCGATTGTATAGCAATTGTTGTTTCGGAAGAAACTGGTCGTTTATCATTGGCCATTGATGGTGAACTGTATTACAATTTAATGTTAGATGAAGTTAAACTTAGATTATTAGAAGAGTTAAGACCAAAGAAAGAAACTTTTAATGAGGAGGAAGACACAAAAAATGAAATTAATAATGAAAACATTTAAAAATATTCTTTCCTTTTTTTCAAAGATAATTGATAAAATAATTGTTATACCAATTAGTAAATTTGTTTTTTTAATTAATAAAAAGTTCGAAAAACCAAGTAAACAAGTTGAAAATTGGCTATCTCATACCAATACTTTATTATTTATCTCGTTAATTTTAGCTGTTTTAATTTTTATAGTTATTGATCAAAAAATCTTAAACTACTCTGAAAGTTCAGCTGAGGTATTAACTATAGATCAAGTTACTGTTTCATATGACGAAGATAACTATGTAGTTGAGGGTATTCCTAAAAATGTTGATATAACTTTAATAGGTAATAAAGCGGATTTATATATTGCAAAGCAATCACCAACTAATGAAGTCGTAGTTGATTTGTGGGGATTAAAGCCAGGAACACATAAAGTCGATATTAAATATAATCAAGTAAGCGATGACATAAAATACAGCATTAATCCATCTACTGCAACAGTTGTTATTTATGAAAAAGTTTCATCAGAAAAAACATTATCGGTCGATTTATTAAATCAAGATGATTTAGATAAAAGATATATTATTGAAGAGGTTTCTACTGATACATCTTCAGTTGTTATTCAAGGAGCTTCTTATAAAGTTGATAAAGTGGCTACTGTTAAAGCATTGGTTGATATTAAAACATTACCTAAATTTGAGTTAGGAGAAAAAATAACTGTTTCATCAACTTTAAGGGCTTATGATGAAGCGGGAAATGTTGTTGATGTTGAAATAAGTACTAATAAAGTTGATGTCGAATTATTAATAAGTTCGCCAAGTAAGGAAGTTCCAATTCAGATAGTTCCAGTTGGAAGTGTTGCTTATAATATGGGCATAAGTAATTTAATTATTAATAATAATCAAAATGCTACTATAACTTTATATGGATCTAATGAAGTTTTATCGACGATTGAATATTTACCAGTTAACATTAACGTTGAAGGTTTATCAGAAGATACACAATTTAAAGTTAGTTTAGAAAAACCAACTGGAATTAAGTATATGAGTATAGAAAATATTACTGTTGATGTTAAATTAAGTGATGATATAAGTAATATTAATATCAATGATGTTAATATATCATTTATTAATTTGAATAGTCATTATGGTGTAAAACCTAAAGATAAATTTGATAGTGTCACGGTTAAACTAAAAGGTGTTAAAGATATTGTAGAAAACATTACTACTGATGATATAAATGTTTATGTTGATTTAAAAGGATTGGGTGTTGGATCACATGAAGTAGATATTCTCGTCACCGGCAATGATCCTAGAGTAGAATATTTATCATCAATTTTAAAAATGAACGTTGAAATATATGAAAAATAAAAAACTATTGGTTAAGATGCCAATAGTTTTATTTTTCAAAATGATAAAATAGTATACCAATATTTATCAAACCACTAATACCAACAATGGAATATATAATGCGTGCTAACATATTACCATCGCCAAAAATATAGGTGATTAAATTAAAATCAAATAATCCTATTAATCCCCATATAATAGCTCCAATTATAGTAAATACTAAACATACTTTTTGTAGTGTTTCCAAATTAATCATTCCTTTCTAATCATAACTATTTTTACCAAATTGTAAAAAAATATACATTTTTTAAAATTAGATTAAATATATTTAATTGAGGAGTGAGAAAGTGAAAAAATGGTTAATATTAATTTGTTTATTTTGTTTTACATTAGTCGGGTGTGGTAAATACGGAGAAAAAGATATTATTAAAGATTTAAATAAAAAAATTGAAAAAAATGACGGTTATTATTTAAATGGCGAATTAGAAATAGTGAATAATGAAGATAGTTATTTATACGATGTTGAGGTTGCTTATCAAAAGGAAGATAATTTTAAAGTTAGTTTAAAAAATAAAACTAATAATCATGAGCAAATAATTTTAAAAAATAGTGATGGAGTTTATGTTTTAACGCCATCTTTGAATAAAAGTTTTAAATTTCAAAGTGAGTGGCCTTATAACAATTCTCAAAGTTATATACTACAAACTATTTTAAAAGATATTGAAGAAGACAACGATAAAATATTTGAAGAAATAGATGGCAATTATGTTTTTACTACAAAAGTCAATTATACAAATAATAATGGTTTAACAAAACAGAAGATTACTTTTGATAAAAATTTAAATCCTAAAACCGTAGTTATTCTAAATGAAAATGATGAAGTTAAGATGAAAATGAATTTTAATAATGTTGATTATAATGCTACATACGATGAAAATTACTTTAAATTAGAAGCAAACATGACAAATACAACAGTTGAAACAACTAATGATACATTAGATTCAATAATATATCCAATGTACATACCTGAAAATACGCAATTATCAGGGCAAGAAAAAGTAGCTACTCAAAGTGGTGAACGAATTATTTTAACATTTAGTGGCGATCATCCATTTACTATTGTTCAAGAAACAGCTCAAGTTTCTGAAGAATTATTAACAATTCCAATGTATGGTGAACCTTATATTGTAACTGATACTGTAGGTGCATTATCTGATAATTCGGTAACATGGATTAGTAATGGTGTTGAGTTTTATGTTGTTTCTGACATATTAAGTAGCCAAGAATTATTGGAAGTTGCTAATTCAATCAATACATTAACAGTTGGGAAATAGTGAAACATTAGTGAAACATAAAAAAAATGTTTCCTTTTTTATGTTTATATGATATAATTTAAACGGTGATTTAAATGGCAAAAAGTAAGAAAAAAAATTTGAAAAAAGTTGAGTATAGTGATGATACAGAAATTTTAAAATTGATTAAATTAATTGTGATTGTTACCGTAGTAGTTTTAGCCTTTTATGGAATAACAATGTTAGTAAACACAAAAGAAGAAGAAAAAACAGAAACATCAGCATCTATTCAATATGATGAAATTTTAATTGGCAATATTTTAAATCAAAACAATGATGAATACTATGTAATGATTTATGACGATGAGGATTATGATGTGAAATTATATAATGTATATATAAATAAGTATAAACAAAAAGATGAAGCACTTAGATTTTATACTTCACAATTAAATAATCCAATTAACCAAAAATTTAAATCAGAGGAATCAAATTTAAAAGTTAAAAATATTGAAGATTTAAAAGTAAAAAGTTCAACTTTGTTGAAAATCAAAAAAGGAAAGATTACAAATTACTACGAAGGCGAAAAAATGCTTGAACATTTAAAAGAAATTTCTAAAACAGAAGATTAATTCTGTTTTCAACTTGACCTGTTGGTGAAGTGGTTTAACACATAACCCTCTCAAGGTTACATTCATGGGTTCAAATCCCATACAGGTCACCATTATAAAATAAAATTCGAGCCATAATGTTCGTTTTGAAAAACTTGGTACGGATGTATCAAGTTTTTTGAACTATAGGAGGAAATAATGGAAAAAATATATAACAAATTAGTAAGAGATAAAATTGTTGAAATTATAAAAGATAATGGTGATATCCCTATATATCATACTTTAAACGAACAAGAATCGTTATTTATTATTAAAATTTGAAGAAGAATGCTTGGAATTTAAAAATGCCAAAACTACAAAAGAACAAAAAGAAGAGTTAGTTGATATGTTAGAAATTCTTTTGGCCACTACTGAATTTCATGGTTTTACTTTAGAAGATTTATTATCTGAATCCGATCTTAAAAGAAATAAAAAAGGTGGATTTAAAAAGAGACTATTATTAGAAAAGGTTATAGAAAAGTAAGTGTCAAATTTTTAATTAATGATAGTGTTTTTAAGTTATTTATGGTATATTATTAAAAGTGAGGATGGTCGATTATGACAAATAAAGATTTAAAAGAAATAAAAAAAATTAAAAGGTCAACAAATAATAGTACTAAGTCGACTAAAACATCAACAAAGAAAAGTACTAATTTATCAAAGAAAAAAATAAATATTGAAGAAGTAGAAGAAAAAGTTAAAGACATAATTATTCACGAAGATAAAACAGTGGAAAAAGAAACTGAAGAACCAATTAAGAGTGAAAAAAGCAAGTTTGGCATTTTTGAATATGTTTTAACATTAGTGATTATTTCGTTAATTTTCTCTTTACTTGGTTATTTTATCGGTTTCAAAAATAATAAAAACGATAATTATTTAACTGCTAATAGTGAATTGAGAAAATTTATAGAAGAATATAATTATATATTAGAAACGTATTATGGTGATATTGACGAATCAGAACTGATTGCTAATGCACTTAAAGGAATGTTATCTTCAATTGATAAATATTCAGGTTTTATTGATGAAAATTCTAATAATAATAGCATATCATTAAAAGGTGAATATGAAGGATTAGGAATAGGCGTTATAAATGATAACGAAAATAATATTTTTATTTCTCTTATATATGAAAATAGTCCTGCTAGTAAATCTGGATTGGAAGTTGGTGATTTAGTTTTAAAACTTAATGATGAAGATTTTACAAATTCTACCACTTCAAAATTGGTTGATAGAATAGATGAATTAGGCGAAATAAAATTAACTGTTAAACGTGATGATGAAGAACTTGTTTTTAATCTAAAAAAAGAAACTATAATCATTAAATCAGTTGCTTATGAATTATTAGAGAATAATATTGGTTATATTCAAGTTGGACTTTTTGCTGAAAATACTGATGAGCAATTTGAAGAAGCGTTAACTAATTTAGAAAAACAAGGTATGGAAAGTTTGATAATAGATTTGCGTGGTAATGTTGGGGGACATTTATCATCGGTAAAAAATATGATTAGTTTATTTTTAAATGACACGCATATTATATATCAAACAGAAGATGAAAATGGGATTGAAAAAATATATTCAACGGGAAACAAGGATAAAGAATATCCGATTGTTATTTTGCAAGATTTATCTAGCGCTTCTGCTAGTGAAGTTATGGCTAGTGCTTTAAAAGAACAATTAGGTGCTTATATAATCGGTAATAATAGTTATGGTAAAGGGACAGTACAAACAGTTAGACAGTTTGAGGGAATAGGTGATTACAAATTAACAACAATGAAATGGCTTACATCAAATGGTTTATGGATTGATGGTGTTGGTGTTAAACCGGATTTAGAAGTTTCGTTAAGCCAAGAATATTATAAGAATCCGATTAGAAAAAATGATTCTCAGTTTCAAGCTGCTTTTGAATATTTAAAGGATATTAAGCACTAATCAAAATATGACAAATAAGCAAAGTATTTATTTGTCTTTTTTTATATTATAAAAATATTTAAATTGACTTCCGAGCAAAATTGTTTTGAATTTTAAATTAAAAGATGTATAATAGAGATAAGGAAGAGGTAATTTATGAAAAAAATATGTATAGGAGATGTTTATCAAATACAATGTTATAAACATAATGGTAAAATTCATCGCTCGTGGAATGAAGCCGTTGTATTAGATATAAAAAAAGATTATATAGTATTTGGAAACAACAAAACAAAAGTGACAGAATCGCAAGGAACTTGTTGGAAAACCAAAGAACCGGCGGTAATGTATTTTTTTAAAGAGCAATGGTTTAATATCATTGCACAATTAAAAAAAGACGGCATATATTATTATTGTAATATTGCTACACCTTTTATAATAGAGGAAGATACAATTAAATATATTGATTATGATTTAGATTTAAGAATATTTCCAAGTGGCGAATTTAAAATATTGGATAAATTAGAATATCTTTACCATAAGAGAATTATGAATTATAGTGACGACTTAGATAAAGTAATTAATAATGGTTTAGATGAGTTAATAAAATATTACAAGAATAAAGCAATAATGTTTGACAATGCTCGTAATCGATATTATTGTCAGGAATATTTCAAATTGAAAGAAGAAGAAAAAAATAGTAATTTTTTATAAAACTTTGAATATTATGATAAAAAAGTAAAAAAAGTGTTGACAAACAATTTTTAATTTGATATATTATAGTGGCTTTCGAAAAAAAGCCTTAAAATTTTTAGTAAAATAGTATATTGAAGAAATGATTTTAATATGTTATAGCTTATTTTACACCTTTAAAAAAAAATTAAAAAAAATGTAAAAAAAGCTTGACTTATCAATTTCGATTTGGTATATTATTATTACCGCACTGAAAAAAGGTGTGAGAATGATCTTTGAAAACTGAGCAAAATGTCAATTTCATAATTAGTCAGGATAAAAAACTAATTTAACTAAAAAAATTATTTTTTTTTGGAGAGTTTGATCCTGGCTCAGGATGAACGCTGGCGGCATGCCTAAGACATGCAAGTCGAACGGAAGGGCCCATTGATAATTGATGAAAGTTGAGTGCTTGCACAATTCTGGATTTAATTTGATTTGGATTTTCCCTTTAGTGGCAGACGGGTGAGTAACACGTGGGTAATCTACCTCAGAGTTTGGGATAACGTTCGGAAACGAACGCTAATACCGAATAATTCATATTTAGATAACTAGATATGCTAAAAGGAGCTTCGGCTTCGCTTTGAGATGAGCTTGCGGTGTATTAGCTAGTTGGTGGGGTAATGGCCTACCAAGGCAACGATGCATATCCGAGCTGAGAGGCTGATCGGACACACTGGGACTGAGACACGGCC
>CALVKL010000021.1 GCA_944332695.1 uncultured Bacilli bacterium | reverse complement strand
AGGTCATCATTGGCGCGTAATTGAATTTGATACTTTAGCTAATACATTAACATTAATAAGTCAACAACCATTAACGGCAATTCAACCGGCTAGTGCGGTATGGGGCACAACAACGGAAGAAGGATTTATAAGTTATGAAGACACATATATTAATACGTGGTTAAATGAATATTTTTATAATAGTTTAGATAGTAGTATTCAAAATAATATATTAGATAGTACGTTTAATGTTGGAATATATACTGATGTAGATGAAATAACAACAACTAAAAAATCGGTTTATTAGATGAAACGCAGTATACTAAAGCAGGAGGAGCATATTCTTATTTAGATATACAAGATGAATTTTATCTGGGAAATCGCTATAGTTCGTCTCGCGTTCGTATTGTGAACGTCAGTGGCAGTCTCAACAACTACACCCCTTCCGCTAGGAGCGGAATACGTCCAGTTATAAAAATTTCTAATATAACCATTACTGAAGGGGATGGTACTCTAACCTCAAATTATAAGGTAGGAACAAAAGCGACAAATACGAATGATGTACAAGTAGGAGAATATCATTAATGTACCATATCATGGAACAGATAATGCATGTGGAAGCGATAATAAATGTACATTTAGGGTAGTAAGTAAAGATGAAGCAAATAATCGAATAAAAGTAGTACTAAATGGGTTACTTTCAAAAACAAGTGCTTGTGCAGATAATGCAAATGATAATATAACAACAAGTGATTTAATATATACAAATGTCTTAAATTCATTCATAATAAATATTGGTAGTCAATATATAACAGAGTCAATATATGGTGTAGGAAATGTTGATAGAAAATATATAACAGAAGGAACATATAGAGTAGGATTGTATGAAGCTGGTGACAGTTATACAGTATCACAAGCAACAACAATAACTGCTAATGTTGGATTACCAACAGTCGGTGAGATGTTTAGTGGAAACGATATAGACTTAAATAGATCAAATAAACCATTTGTCGATGTAAACACGACTGAGAATCCTACTGCAGCAATAATATATTGGATGATGAATTTTGGTGCTGATAACTTTTTTTTTTATAATAATGAGTATGGTGCTTTATATGCTGATGATCCTGTGTATAATTTTGCAAATTCAAGTGATGGAGGTGTTCGTCCGACCATATATTTAAAGTCAGGTGCTTCAGCCCTAACTTTCTTTGGAGGTAAAGGTACTGCTCAAGAACCATATGAATTACAATAAACAAAAATTATAAATTAAAAAGTATGAAACAAACAAGGTGACACTAATTCACTGTATAAAATCTGATAAATGCATAATAAATTTATCAGATTTTTATGTTGAAGAAAACAAAAAAATGAAAAAAATTCACATTTTTTAGCACTCATATATTGACATTGCTAGCATATAATAGTATAATGAAATAGCAGTTAAGGAAAAGGAATGCTAAAAGGTGGTGAGTTGATGCTTAATAAAAGACAAACAGATTTATTAAAAATAATTGTTGAAGATTACATAAAAACTGCTCGTCCTGTTAGTTCTAAATCAATATGCGATACTTTAAATTGTTCAAGTGCAACGATAAGAAATGAAATGAGTTATTTAGAAGAAAATGGTTTATTAGAAAAAACTCATATTTCATCAGGGCGTATTCCTAGTGAACGAGGATATCGTTATTATGTTGATCATATTATGGAACCTAAAGAATTAACCGGTGATGATATGTTGAAATTACAAACAATATTTCACAATTCTTCGTTAATGTTAGATGATTATATTACTAAAAGTATGGAAATTGTATCAGAAATGACTAATTTAACAGCTATAGTTTTAGGTAAATCGTCTAAAGAAAATTGTGTTAGTAAGGTTGAAGTAGTTCCAATAAATGAGCATAACTTAATTGCTATAGTTATAACAGATAAAGGACATGTTGAACATCGTAATTTAACAATTGCAGAAAATGTTTCTATTAACGATATAAAACAAACTATAGAATTGATTAATAAGATGATTATTGGTACACAATTAAATGAGGTTGGTAAAGTACTAGAATATGAAGTTAAACCAATTATTGGTATGTATGTTAAACAACACGAGGTTATATATAACGCATTTTATAATGCGTTTAGTGACTTTGCTAAGGATTCCAATGTCACTATGACTGGGACTAAAAATATTTTGATGCAACCGGAATTTAATAGCGCCGATAAAATAAGAGATATTGTTGCTAAATTTGAAGATAAAGAGATTGTTAATAAGATTGAGGAAAATGAAAATGGTATTAACATTTATATCGGTAGTGAAAATGAATTTGATGATGATGTAACGATTGTTAAAATGAAATACGATGCCGAAGGTGAAGAGGGAACCATTGCTTTAATTGGACCTAAACGTATGGAATATGATCGTGTTATTACATTATTAGAATATATTAAAGAAAATATCAAAGAAAGAAGGTAAATAATGGAAGAAAAAACAATAAATGATGAACATTATGACTCTAATTGTAATCATGAACATCATGAACATCATGATTGCAACTGTAAGCATGAACATCATCAACATCATGATTGCAACTGTAAGCATGAACATCATCAACATCATGATTGCAATTGTGATCATGAACATCATAGTAAACCTAAGAAAGATAAAAATAAATATAAGGAGAAAATTAAAGAATTGGAAGATAGTCTTTTACGAAGTAAAGCAGAATTTGTTAATTATCGTAAAAGATTAGAAGATGAACAAGTAAGATTATTAAAATTTTGTAATGAAGATTTAATTAAAGAAACATTACCAATTTTAGATAATTTTGAAAGAGCCATAAGTATGGATGATACTAATTTAAATGACGAAGTATCAAAATTCTTATCAGGATTTAAAATGATATATTGTAATTTAGTTAATATCTTAAAAAACTATGGTGTAGTTGAAATTGATGGATCTAATAAACCTTTTGATCCAGTATATCATGAGGCAATTATGACTGAAAAACAAGAAGGTGTTGCTTCTGGTATGGTAATTGAAGTATTACAAAAAGGTTATATTTTAAAAGGAAAAGTTATAAGACCAGCAATGGTTAAAGTTAGTGAATGAAAGGATGATAATATATGAGTAAAATTATAGGTATTGATTTAGGTACAACTAATAGTTGTGTCGCAGTTTATGAAGGTGGGGAAGCTAAGGTTATCGCTAACCCAGAAGGGGAAAGAACAACTCCTTCAGTAGTTGCTTTTAAAAACGGCGAAATTATCGTTGGTGGAGCAGCTAAAAGACAAATGATAACTAACAAAGATACGATTTATTCTATTAAAAGATTAATGGGAACTGATAAAAAAGTAGAAGCTAATGGTAAGAAATATACACCACAAGAAATTTCTGCAATGATTTTGGGAGATTTAAAGAAAACAGCTGAAGCTTATTTAGGAGAAAAAGTTACCAAAGCAGTTATTACTGTTCCAGCATATTTTAACGATGCGCAAAGACAAGCAACTAAAGATGCTGGTAAGATTGCTGGCTTAGAAGTTGAAAGAATTATCAATGAACCAACAGCTGCAGCCTTAGCATATGGACTTGATAAACAAGAAGAAAATCAAACTGTTTTAGTTTACGATTTAGGTGGAGGTACATTTGATGTATCCATTCTTGAATTAGGTGATGGTGTATTTGAAGTTAAATCAACTAGTGGTAATAATGAATTAGGTGGCGATGACTTCGATAAACGTATCATGGATTATTTAGTTGAACAATTTAAAAAAGAAAACAAAATCGATTTATCTAAAGATAAAATGGCTATGCAACGAATTAAAGATGCTGCTGAAAAGGCTAAAAAAGATTTATCAGGTGTTACAACAACTCAAATTAGCTTACCATTCTTATCACAAGGTGAAGATGGACCTTTACATTTAGAAATGAGTTTAACTAGAGCTAAATTTGAGGAATTATGTCATGATTTATTTGAATCAACTTTAGATCCTGTTAGAAAAGCATTGAAAGATGCTAAATTAACTAAAAATGATATCGATAAAGTTATTTTAGTTGGTGGTTCAACACGTATTCCAAAAGTTCAAGAATTGATCAAAAATGAAATTGGTAAAGAACCATCTAAAGGTGTAAATCCTGATGAAGTAGTTGCGATGGGAGCTGCTATTCAAGGTGGTGTATTAACTGGTGATGTTAATGATATCGTTTTATTAGATGTTACTCCATTATCACTTGGTATTGAAACATTAGGTGGAGTATGTACAGTGTTAATTCCAAGAAATACTACTATTCCAACAAGTAAATCAGAAGTTTTCTCAACTGCTGCTGATAATCAACCAGCTGTTGATATTCATATTTTACAAGGTGAAAGAAGTATGGCTAGTGACAATAAAACATTAGGTCGTTTCCAATTAACTGGAATTCCAGCAGCACCACGTGGAGTGCCACAAATTCAAGTTACATTTGATATTGATGCTAATGGTATTGTTAATGTTAAAGCTAAAGATTTAGGAACTAATAAAGAACAAGCTATTACTATTACTGCAAGTACTAATTTATCAGATGAGGAAATTGATAAAATGGTTAAAGAAGCTGAAGCTAACCGTGAAGCGGATACTAAACGGAAAGAAGAAGCTGATATCAAAAATGAAGCTGAACAATTAATCTTTATGACTGAAAAATCAATTAAAGACTTAGGTGATAAGATTGATTCTAAAGATAAAGAAAAAGCAGAAGAGGAAATTAAAGATTTAAAAGAAGCATTAGAAAAGAATGATATTGAAGAAATTAAATCTAAAAAAGAAAAATTAAATGAAACAGCTATGGCTTTTGCAACAAAAGTTTATGAAGAAGCCGCTAAAAAAGCTGGGGAAGAAAACAAAGATAGTAATGTTGAGACAGAAGATAAAAAATCTGATGTTCAAGATGCTGAATTTGAAGAAAAATAGGAAGTTCTAGATTGACTAGAACTTTCTAGTGTAAAGGAGAGAATATGGGGAAAGCACAACGAAAACGTGAGGAAATAGAAGAAAAATATACTTGGGATTTAAGTTATATTTATAGGAATGATAAAAATTGGCAAACTGATTTTAATAAAATTAGTAAAGAAGTAAAATTAATATTACAATATAAAGGAATATTAGTTAGCAATGCTAAAAACTTATTAGCTTATTTGGATTTATCACATTTATTAGAAAGAAAATTATATAAATTATATTATTATGCTAATTTAAAACATGATCAAGATACAACTAATCCTAAATATCAAGAAATGTTAGGTAAAATTAGAAATTTGATGCATAAATATGATGAATTAGAAGCATATGCTAATCCTGAACTTATGAGTGTTAATTATAGTTTAATTAAACAATTTTATAAGCAAGAACCAAGGTTAAAAGAATATAAGTTTATTTTAGAAAATATTTATCGGTTTAAAAAACATATTTTAGATGCTAATTCTGAAAAGATATTGTCGATATTAAGTAAAGCTTTTGATAATTCATCAGAAACGTTTGAAATGTTAACTGATGCGGATTTGAAATTTGGAATGATAACCGATGAAAATAATCAAGAAGTAGAATTAACAGAAAGTAATTATCGCGTTTTTTTACAATCTAAAAATCAAGAAATAAGAAAAAAAGCTTTTGAACAAATTTTAAGCAAGTATGGAGAATTTAAGAATACCATTAGTTCGACTTTTGCTGGCAATGTTAATGTATTAACATCCTTAGCCAAATTAAAAAATTATAATTGTAGTTTAGAAGCCGCTTTATTTAATGATAATATAAGTGTGAAAGTTTATAATAATTTAATTGATACTGTTAATAATCATTTAGATGTTATATATAAATATTTCAATTTAAAAAAAGATGTTTTAAAATTAAAAGAATTTCACTTATATGATCAATATGTTGATTTAGTTAATGAAAGTACTAAAAAGTATTCTTTTGAAGAAGGAAAAGAATTAGTTTTAAAAGCTTTAAGTATTTTAGGTGATGATTATACTAATAATTTAAAAAAAGCTTTTTCAGAAAGATGGATTGATGTTTATAATAATAAAGGCAAAAGAGGAGGAGCATATTCTAGTGGTTTTTATGATACTAAACCATATATATTACTAAATTATGAAAATACTTTAAATGATGTTTCCACTTTAGCTCATGAATTAGGTCATTCTATGCATACTTATTATTCATGTTTGAATAATCTTTATCAATATTCTAGTTATACAATATTTGTAGCTGAAGTAGCCTCTACCGTTAATGAATTATTACTTAACCATTATTTATTAAATAATACTAATGATAATGAAGAAAAAAAATATATTTTAAGTAATTTAATGGATTTATTTAAATCAACTATATATCGTCAAACGATGTTTGCTGAATTTGAAAGAGATATGCATGATAAATATGAAAAAGGCGAAGTGTTAACTAATGAATTATTGTGTGATGAATATTATAAATTAAATTTAAAATATTTCGGTCCTGATGTTGTTGTTGATGAATTAATCAAATATGAATGGGAAAGAATTCCCCATTTCTATTACAATTTTTATGTTTATAAATATGCTATTGGTTTATCTTGTGCTTGTTATATAGTAGATGGCATATTAAGTAATAAAGAAAATGCTTTAGAAAACTATCTTAAGTTTTTAAGTAGTGGAGGTAGTGATTATCCTATTAATGAACTTAAAATAGCTGGCATTGATGTTACTAATAAGGAAGTAATTGAAAGTGCTATTAAAATGTTTGACAGTTTTATTGAACAATTTAAACAATTAATGTAAGAAGGTGAAGTATGAAAAAGGATTATTATGAAGTGTTGGGAGTATCTAAGACAGCTAGTCAAGATGAAATAAAGTCTGCTTTTAGAAAATTAGCTAAAAAATATCATCCTGATGTTTCCAAAGAAGAAAATGCTGCTGAAAAATTTAAAGAATGTCAAGAAGCTTATGCAATTTTATCTGATGAAAATAAAAGAAAACAATATGATCAATATGGTCATGCAGCATTTAATAATAATGGTGCTGGCGGATATGATTTTTCTGGTTTTGATTTTTCAGACATTTTCAGTGATTTATTTGGTTCTAACTTTGGTTTTAATTTTGGTGGAAATAGTAATCGAAAATCTCGTGGCCGAGATCGAATCATTCGAGTCGATTTAGATTTTGAGGAAGCAGTTTTTGGAACAAAAAAGACCATTAATTTAGATGCCTATGGAGAATGTGATTCTTGTCATGGTAAAGGTGGCTTTGATGAAGAAGTGTGTTCTAATTGCCACGGAACAGGTGTGGTAACTGCAGAACAACGAACTTTATTTGGCAGTTTTATGACTAAAACGACATGTCCTAAATGTGGCGGTAAAGGTCGATCTTATAAAAAAACATGTAGTAAATGTTCTGGTTTGGGTAAAGTTAAAGTTAATAAAGATATTGAAGTTAAGGTTCCTGCTGGTGTTGATACTGGTAATCAACAAAGAATTGCTGGTTATGGTGAATACGGTAATGGTGGCAATGGCGATTTATATTTAGAATATCGCGTTAGAAAGCATGAACTATTTGAACGTGATGGCAATGATGTTTACTTAGAATTACCATTAACTATTACTGAGGCTATTTTGGGTTGTAAAAAAGAAATTCCTACTTTAAGCGGAAATGTTAAATTAACTATTGAAGCGGGAAGTAATACTGGTGATAAATTACGCTTAAAAGGTAAAGGTATTGAAGATGTTCATAGCTACCGTAAGGGTGATATGTATGTTGTTTTAAAAGTTATCATGCCAAACAAGTTATCTCGCGATCAAAAGAAATTATTTGAACAATTGTCTAAAACAGATTTAGAAACAAAAGCATTTGATCGATTTAATAAATATATGAAAAAATAAGAGCTTTAAGAGCTCTTATTTATTGTTATTAAGATAAATTCGTATTCGTTTTTATATTGTTCAAATAATGTTTTAATAGATCCTGTAAAATCTGGATTAATAGTGAATGTATATCTATCAAAAGAGACATTATCTAATTTAGGATAACTTTTTTGAAAATTTTCTAATTCTTCGGGATATAAAAATTCGATTACTGATAAAATACTTTTATATGTTAAATCAGTTAAGTTATCATTTTCACCGATTAAAATAGTGATTGTTTTTTTGTCATTTTCTTTATAAAACATTAAATTACCCTTCCGTGGTAAGGTGACAATCCCATCATTTTTAATAAAATCTTTATATTCTTCTAAATCTTCTATTCCATAATACATAGTTTTTAAACTTGATGTATTAAATTTAGTATCTATATTGATTCTTGCTTGGTAATTGTTTTCTATTTTATTTATTATAATTCCATCTATTGTAGTTGAAAGCAAGTCAATTGAAGATAAAAAATTATAAGTTTCACCTTCTTGTAAACCATGAAATTGGCCAATATTATCACAGATAACTAGAAATAATAAATTGTTATTTGAATCAGTAGTATCTAATTCATAAATTAGTTCACGGTTTTCAAGAGTAAATGTATAATTATTAACTTGTTCATTAGTTGTTATATTTATAATCAAATTGTTATTTTCAATATTAGTTGATATTTCATTAGTCTTTTTTAATTCATTAATTATGTTATTATTATTGAAATAGTTCGCAATGTCGTTTAAATTTATTGTTTTTACAATCGGTTGCTCAATATCAGGAGGTGTGTTCGTTTTGTTTGATATTATAAAGTATGTTGTAATTCCTATAGCAATAACTATAATTAATATAATTAATATCAAAATGTTTTTTTTGCTTTTTTTAGGTTCATTATTTTGTACTTCTTCGTCATCTTCTTGAATTATTTGTTTTTTGACTAATGTTTCTGTTTTTATTATTTCTTCTGGATTTAATGGATTTACTATTTCTAATTTTTGAGTTGTTTCATTAGGATTTATATTGGATTGAATGTTATTAAAATTTTGGGGTTTTATATCTAAATTATTATTCAAATTATTTTCATTCATAATAATTATCCTCTTTTCTATATTTAATATTATATCATTATTAACAAAAAAAGATAATATAAATAATCTAGTAAATGTAAAGTTGACATTTACTCATCATATTTAATAGTGGGAACAGCGTCATCTAAACTATAATTGTTTGAAGGTTCTGTTCCTTTTAAATAATATTGAATAACGCTTTTTTTAGTCTTTTCAGTAGCTAATTGTCCATTTATTGGATTAACTAGAACGCCAACCACATTATTTGGCATTGAATACCAATTATCCTCTTTTCCTTCTAAATATTTTTCGATGATATCAGCCCATAAATTTTTATTATTTAGTGAATCGCCAGCGGCTAATTGTCGATTGTCGTCATAACCGCTCCAAACGCCAACTACGACATCTTTGTTATAGCCAAATACTAAATGATCATATTCGGTAGTTCCTGTTTTAATTGCATATTTACGGCTTAATTTATTTGAGATTACATAAGAAGTAGGGTATGTATAACTAATAAAATTAGCATTAGTTGTATTAGCTAATAATTCGCTTAAAATATAAGTTATACTGCTATTTAAGACGGCATCTTTTGTTTCTTTACGTTCATATAAAATATTACCATTTATATCTTCAACACGATTAATAAAATATGGTTTAACACGATATCCTTGATTTGCTAAAATAGCGTATGCATTAGTCATTTCTAATAAACTAATTGGTTGACTTCCTAAAGCTAAGGATGGAATACTATCTAATTTTGAAGTGATACCAACTCTTTTCATTGTGTCAACCAAAACATCACTGCCCAGGAATAAATGTGTTTTAACAGCATAAATATTATCTGAATAAGCTATCGCTGCAGCTAGTGAAATTTCTTTATTAGGATATTGATTAGCGTAATTAGTTGGACTATAAGTTTGATTTTCTGAAAAAACAAATGTTGTTTTTTCACTAGTAAAAGTAGTCGAAGCTGTAAAATTATTTTCTAATGCAGCATAATATAAAAATGGTTTAATGGTCGATCCGACGCTTCGATTTTGAGATAAAGCTCTATTATATTGACTTTTACTATAGTTTGTTCCGCCAACTAGTCCTAATACTGCTCCAGTATCAGGATTCATAATAACACTTGCTATTTGAATATCATTTTCAATATTCTTATCAATTGATGCTTCTATTGCTTTTTGAGCTTTTATATCTAAAGTAGTATATATTTTTAAGCCACCTGTTTTAATTAATGATGTTGGAATTGATGAGATTGATTGTAATTCTTCGATTACAGCGTTTTGAAAATACATAATAGAATTTAATTCTTTGTTTTCTTCTTTATTATCAAATTCTAATTGTTCATTATAAGCAATATTAAGTTCTTCTTCAGTAATATACCCATCTCTTTGCATAGCTTTTAAAACCACTAATTGTCTTTTTTTGGCAGCTTGATAATTTACAAAAGGCGAATAATCGCTAGGACGATTAGGAATACCAGCAAGCATTGCTGCTTCTCCTATTGATAGTTCTTCAGCACTTTTACCATAATAATATTTACTTGCATTTTCCACACCAAACACACCACCATAATTAATAGTGTTTAAGTAGCCTTCTAAGATATCTTCCTTGGAATAATGTGTTTCTAATCTAACAGTTAGCCAAGCTTCATTTAATTTTCTTTCCCAAGTTTTATCAAAATTTAAATACATATTTTTAGCATATTGTTGAGTAATAGTAGAAGCACCTTCTTTAGCGTCACCGCTTTTAATATTATTGTACATTGCTTTAGCAATTCTTAAAAAATCAAATCCACGATGATTAAAAAAGTGTCTATCTTCAATTGCAATTGTAGCATTAATAATATCTTTATCTAAGTTTTCATAAGATATCCACTCATCAGTACCGGTAATTAAGTTTTCTTCATTATCATAAAAATAATAACTTTTCGCACTGTTGACAGTTAATTTAGGACTAATCCAAGCATATAAATATATACCACAATATATAATAAAACAAATAAAAATAATTATAAATGTTGTTTTAGTTAAAATTTTAAGTATTCTTTTGTTCATATTATTCACCATTATTATTATTACTATAATTAATAAAATTATAAGTGTAAGTTGATGAATTTTATGGTATAATGTCAAAGAAAAGAGATATGTGTATGAGAATAGATGTTAATGTTATTATAAAAAATAATAATGAGTTAAGTGAAGCTAAATATAAAGCTTTAAAAACTAAAAATAAGATTGAATATTTAGAAAAAGAATATAAAGTTTCTTTGATTTTGGGAGACGTTTTGAAATTAAAACGTGAAAATGATGAGTATTTGTTTGAAATGGAGTTTGTTCCTAATAAAGAAAGTTGCGGAATTTGTAAATTAAAAAAAGAAAATGCAATTATCGATTTAAAAATATTAACTGATTATGTTGTTTTTTCATCAGATATTATTATAATTAAATATAAAGTTTTAACTACAGAACAAGATGTTGTTTTAAAAATAGAAATGTAAAATAATAGTATATTTTATCTAAGTTTAAACATATTATAAAAATAGTATTGACACATTTTAAAAATATGCTAAAATGTTGCTGATGTATTTATTAAAGGAGGTAATTATATTGCTAAAAAATATGAAAGCAGAAGAGTTAGAAATTTTGTCTTATGCTGATTTAACAGAATTAATTTTAAAAGAAGAAAACAAAACTTTTCCAACTGCTGAACTTTTTCGTAAAATATGTGATTTGTTAGAATATAGCAATGAAGAATATACTGATAAAATAGGAGATTATTATACATCTTTAACAACTGATAAACGATTTGTTTTTCTTGATAACAAGTGGGATTTAAGAGAAAAAACACCAATTGATATTGTTTTAGATGATGATTTGGAAGATGAAGAAGAAATTGAGGAAATAGAGCAATTAGATTCTGATATAGTTGATGAATATGAAGAGGATATTGATTCAATTGTTGAAGATGAAGAATTAGACGATGATGAATTAGATGATTTATCTATTTTAACAGATGAAGAATTAGAAGAAAACTAATTCTTTTTTTATATAGTTTGTTATTTTTATAAAATATGGTATAATATATTAAGATTAGTTTTAGGAGTGAAGTTTGTGATACAAGCAATATATTATATTTTATTTATATTTACGCTTACTTATGGATTATATTTTTTAATTACTGGTTTTTTTGGCTTTAAAAATATTAATAAAAAACTTATAAAAAAACATGATCCAAAGCATAAATTTGCTATTTTGATAGCTTCAAGAAATGAAGAGGGAGTAATCGGTTATTTAGTAAAAAGTTTATTATTACAGGATTACCCTAAAGATTTATATGATGTTTATGTAATACCTAATAATTGTACAGATAAAACAGAAGAGGTTGCTAAAAAAGCAGGGGCAAAAATAATTAATTGTACAGTTCCAACTAAATCAAAAGGCGATGTTTTAAAATTTACTTTTAATAAGTTATCTAAACGTAATGATATTGATGCATATGTTATATTTGATGCTGATAATGTTGTTCATCCAGAGTTTTTGTCTCGTATGAATGATGCTTTGTGTGATGGTCATAAAGTTGCGCAAGGATTTCGTGATAGTAAAAATCCTAGTGATAACTGGATAAGTGGTAGTTATTCCATTTTTTATTGGATACAAAACTTTTTCTTTAGTAAAGCGCGTATGCAACTAGGTGGATCTTCAAGTATCAATGGTACAGGATTTATGGTTAAAAAAGAAATAATTGATGAATATGGATTTAATACGGTAACTTTAACTGAAGATGTTGAATTTACGGCTCAATGTGCTTTGAACAGTATTAAGATTGTTTTTGTAGAAGATGCAATTACATATGATGAACAACCAACAGAGTTTAAAGCATCTTGGAAGCAAAGAAAAAGATGGTCGATGGGTAATATTCAGTGTTTCAGAACATATAGTAAAAGTTTAGGAAGAACTTACGTTAAAACAAGTTTTTTACCTTGTTTAGATATGCTTCTTTCTTTTATGGCTCCATACATGCAAATATTATCTGCAATTTTAACAATAGTTTTGATTATATTTAAATTTTTAGAAATTAAATTATATGATGCTTTTGCTTATATGTATTCTTATGGTATTTTATTTTTCTTAGTTACTTATTTAGCTAATATTGCTATCAATATATTTGTTGTTAAATATAATAATAAAAGTGTTAAAGAGATTATGTCAGGTATTTTGTTATTTACTTTATTTATGTTAACATGGGTTCCAATTAATTTCATTTGCTTATTAAAAAAAGATTTGACTTGGGAACCGATTAAACATAAAAGAAGTATGGGAATTGATGAAATAAGAAAATAATTTTATTAAAAATGTTTAAAATACAAATGGTGAGAGTATATGAAAAAAATAATTTTAGCTTTTACTATTTGTTTTTTATTTTACTTAAATATAAATCAGGAAATAATAGTGCCAACAGCTAATATAACTGATGATTATAATTTTTATATTTTAGAATTTCCTAATCAAAATGTTTCAACTAATAATTTTAATAAATATTTTGCTGATATTAATGTTATTTGGATTGAGCCATATATTAATCCTTTATTTAATGTTAAAACAAGATACCAATTTAAAAATATTAATTACTTTAAGGAACAATACATTAACTTACTTATTGAAAAAGGATATCGTAAGTTTGCTATGAATTTAAAAATTGAAGGAATTAAAATTAAAAGAATAAAAGTTTATAGTAGTGATAAAACGATTAGCAATTTAAAAATAGAAAATATAAAATTTGACATAATTTATAATTGAATACTTTGATTTTATTACAAAAAATGTTATAATTAAAAAGGTGAATACAATGGTTATAAAAAATGTTGATATCAATTATATTGATTATGGCGTTGCTGATGGACAATGTATTGTTTTATTACATGGCTGGGGGCAAAACATTCAAATGATGCAAGGAATCGGCAATTATTTTAAAGATACTAATCGAATTATAATTTTAGATTTACCAGGATTTGGCGAGAGTATGGAACCAGATAAGATTTGGACGATCGATGATTATGCTGCAGCTTTAAAAGAATTACTTGACAAATTAAATGTGACGAATCCTATTATTATTGGTCATTCTTTTGGGGGGAAAATAGGATTATTGTATGCTACTAAATATGATGTTTGTAAATTAGTTTGCTTAGCTAGTCCATATAAAAAAAACATCAAGAAAATGTCTTTAAAAATGAAATTTCTCAAGATGGCTAAAAAAATACCGATATTAAATAAATTAGAAAATGTGGCTAAAAAGCATATGGGAACTAATGATTATAAAAATGCTAGTGAAATGATGCGAAAAATAATGGTTGAACATGTAAATTATGATATATCTAATCAGCTATTTAAAATTAAGTGTCCTACTTTGTTGATTTGGGGAACTTTAGATAAAGCGGTTAGTATTAATGATGCTTATGAATTAGAAAAACTAATTGATAACTGTGGATTAGTAACCTATGAGGGATGTAGTCATTATGCTTATTTAGAAAGATTTGATCAGACCATTAGGGTTTTAAAAAGTTTTATAGGAGATGATAAAGAATGAAAATAAAAGTAGGAGTTATTTTTGGAGGAACAACGGTTGAACATGAGGTAAGTATTATATCGGCTGTTCAAGCGATGAATCATTTAAATAAAGAGAAATATGACGTTTATCCAATTTACATTGCTAAAGATCGAACTTGGTATTATGGGGAAATGTTAAAAGATATCGATATGTATCGTGATTTTGATACTTTAAAAAGATATGCTAAAAAGGTTATTTTATATAATAAAAATGGTGCATTTAGATTACAATCACTAGGATTATTTAAAACAGTTGTTGCTGATTTAGATATTATTTTGCCTGTTGTTCATGGTAATAATATGGAAGATGGTACAATTCAAGGATATTTAGAGATGGTTGGAGTTCCATATGTTGGTAGTAATGTTTTAGGTTCTAGCTTAGGGCAAGATAAAGTAGTTATGAAGCAAATTTTTTCTAGTCTAGATTTACCTATTGTTCCATATGTTTGGTTTTTTGATAGTGAATACTATTTAGATAAAGAAGCAATTATTAAAAAATGTAATAAATTAGGTTTTCCTGTTATTGTTAAACCAGCATCTTTAGGTAGTAGTGTTGGAATTACATATGTTAAAAGCGATAAAGACTTAGAAAAAGCAATTGAAGAGGCAATTACTTATGATACAAAAGTAATCGTTGAAAAAGCTGTAGAAAATTTAGTTGAAGTTAATTGTAGTGTTTTGGGAAATTATCAAAATCAGCAAGCTAGTAATTTAGAAGAGGTTATGAGTACTGCAGAATTTTTAACTTATCAAGATAAATATTTAGGTGGCAAAGGGAAAATTCCAACTAATAGTTCTAAGGGAATGGTTAATACTAATCGTATAATTCCAGCTCGTTTAGATGAAAAAACAACTAATGAAGTTAAAGAGAAAGCTAAAGAAGTATTTAAAGCACTTAATTTAAGTGGAGTTTGTCGAATTGATTTTTTAGTTGATGGTAAAAGTAAAAAAATTTATATTAATGAACCAAATACTATTCCTGGTAGTTTATCGTTTTATCTTTGGGAAGCGACAAATAAACCTTATGAGCAATTATTAGATGAGATGATTACTTTGGCAATTAAGCAATATAAACAAAAGCATCAAAAGACTTATTCATTTGATACTAATATTTTAAGTAATTTTAGTGGTGGTAAAGGTCTTAAGGGAAAATTAAAATAACGATTGAATTCGTTATTTTTTGATACAAAAAAAGAACTTAAACAGTTCCATAAAACATATTTTGGTGACCAGTACGGGATTCGGACCCGTGAATGCTGCCGTGAAAGGGCAGTGTGTTAAGCCACTTCACCAACTGGCCATGGCGCCTCAAGTAGGACTCGAACCTACGACCCCTTGATTAACAGTCAAGTGCTCTAACCGACTGAGCTATTAAGG
>CALVKL010000020.1 GCA_944332695.1 uncultured Bacilli bacterium | reverse complement strand
AATTGTGGTAATTGTTTAGCAAACAATAGTGCCCCTAATATAATAAATACTTTAACAAGTAAACTAACTTCTTTTTCCAAACCAGTAGCGGCATCAATAAAACGTAAATCAATAACTTGCGTAATAACAAACACTGCAAAATAAATAGCTAAAAGTCTTATAAACAAATCAAGATAAGTGCTGACACACGTTTTTAGCCACTTATCAAAAACTCCTTTGCCTTTCGGATCAACCCGTGAAACTATTGGAACAGGTGCAATCATCCTTAAAAATCCAAGTTTAACACTTCTTACAGCAACGTCGAAGCAGAAGACAATAAGTAATAAGCAAATAAGTACACCCGCAGCAGTAGAAATTAAGCAATCATATTTCATATAATAATTATCACTTGCATCTTTTTCGTTAAGCAAGTCTTGATCTAAATAAATATCAATACTACTTGTTAGTCCAGCATAATGCAAAGTATTATAAAACGTATCATAATCATCATCTAATACTCTCTTACATTCTGCTGCAGCAATATCGTCATAAGAATTAGTCCCTATATCAGAACACTCAGGGTAAGAATCAAAATCAAAACGATAAAATGCTCTAAATGTTTCATAAGCCATTACATTACCAGGATCAGAAACAACAGTAGTATTCACACCCGATGTTGAAAAAATCTTACCAATAATATTATCTTTTAATATGATTTTTTGAATATCCATCGCTTGATTAAAAATCCAAGGCGTTGCAACTAACAACGTAAGCGTAATAATAATGTTGCTTATTAATTTACCAAAACCTTTGTTTTTATCAAGAAAGTCATCAGGGCTTACAATATATGTTATTATTGAAAAAGAAACTTTAAATAACATGAAAATCCCCAAAAGTGCATATACCTTTGAAGCAAACAAGTCAATAATCTCTTCTGTAAAAATCGATGTTTCTGCTATATCAACAAAAAGATTATAGGCACTAACTATAAAGGAATAAATAATGCCATCAAGGAAAAAAAATGAATTTCTAAATAAATTTTCTATAAGTTCCATGTGTTTCACCCATTCAAACTATTACATTCTGATATAAATTATATCATAGAAAGCAAAAATAATAAAGTATTTTATTTAAAAATATCATCAATTGTTGCATCACGTTACTATGTTTTTCAAACCCACTTAAAAATGGTATTATGGTATTGTTTAAGATATAATAGTTTTATCAAGTTTATTAAATAAATGTTTCTTATAATTTTAGTTATAAATTTTTCTATCTAACATTATAATTATTGCTAGCATTTACAAATACTAAAAAGAACAGATTTTCGTCTGTCCTTTAATTATTTTTTATCAATAGTTTTTTGCTTCTTCAAAACATCTGAGAAAAAGCCTCTTATTAAATAGCTATCTACTTTACTTCTGCACATTCATTGTTAACAAGGCAATCAAAACAATTCCAAATATTTTTGTTTTCACCTCTAGGAGCAACTATTCCAATAACTAGTTCAACAATCATTACTACCAAAAAGACTACAACTGCTGATATTAACCTTTTTACAAAAAGTTGTTGCCCTTTTTTAATTTCATCTTCTTTTTGAGCCATTACAGCTTTACCTAAATCTAACATACCAAACACAACTAATAAAATTGGTATAACTATCTTAATAATATCAATGGCAGTAGATACTAGTTCTGGTATCATTTCATTCATAACTAAAGTACCATCACCACAAGTAACGTCTAATAAAAACATAAAATCCTCCTCATCTAAAACTAATATTACTACATTTTTAATATTTTGTCAATTTCATTTTATGATATCTTGACAATTTTTGTTAATAAAGCAATCAACACAATTCCACATATTAGTATTTTTATCTTTAGGCGCTACTAATCCAATAATAACTTCTACCAACAAAAATACTAAAAATACAGCAGCACCAAGAAAAATTCTCTTCAAAAATGCCTGTTGCCCTTTTTTGATTTCATCTTCTTTTTGAGCCATTACAGACTTAGTCAAATCTATCATCCCCATAATAATAATTATTATTGGGGTAATAATTTTTAAAATATCTACTATAGTAGCCGAGATTTGTGCAACTATGTATGGAATTTCCATATCGCCACACACAACCTTTTGATATGTATTCAAAACCATTAAAGAATTATTATCCGCATTAACTATAGTTATAGGAAAAAAAGCAAATAAAGTTAAAATTTTTATTAATTTTTTTTTCATAAATTCACCTTAAAACAAACCGAATATTTTCTTTCTTTTTTCTACATTTTCATTTTGTTGCTTTAAAAAACCTAATTTAGCTAAAAAAGTATCCATAATCATAATATCTGAATCTCGCTCATTTAAAGGTGGCATATTAAAGAAAAATTTTGCTCTAGCTTCGTATTGTAACTCTAAAACGTCTTTTGAACTAAGTAAGCTTTGATTTAAAACAAGTTTTTTTTCAGATAACTCTTGAAAAACATTACGTTTAATATGTAAAAGCTTATTAAGTTTAATAACTGATGGTTCAACTAAATAGATAATATCTTGTACTAATCCCACAGCGGCTTGACTCTTGTTTATATCAACAATAATCACATCACAATTATTGTTTTTTTCAATAAAACTTCCCAAATCACGGCTATTTATACTATATAAAGATTTGTCGTTGAAATAATTAAAATCATTAGCATCTACTTCAACTCCAATAACTTTATAATTTTTTTTCAACTGTTTAACCATCATATAACAAAAAGTTGTAGCTCCAGTTTGAACGGTAAGATTTTTTACACCGATAACACGACAATAATTTGCTTCAACGCCTTGATAAACAACTTGTTCAGGTGTTTGATTGTTTAATTGATGATATTGAGCAACATCGCGATAGCTATTAGGATTATTATATAAGTACATAATTCCTTCAATATTTTTAGTGAAATTATATATGCCCATCGAAATAAGTTGGGATAAATAATTAGGAGAAGATCCTTCTTCACCATCGGCTAATAACAAAATTAATTTATCCATATCTAAAGAAATCGATAATTTTTGCAAAACTTTTATATCATTATAATTTTTCAAAGCTGTAATGTCTAAAATCATTCTTTGGTAATAGAAGTTTTTAAACATATCAATTATTTCGTCAACATCATATTGTCCTTCAACGGTCTTGATAACATCAACATTTAATTTTGATAATAATTCTTTTTTTTGATTAGCAATTATGACATTCATTATCCTTTCACCTCATTCTTGTCAAATAAAATTCTAGTTTCGCCATATAAAGGTATTTCAACAAATTCAGATACCAATGGAAAATCAAAATGGATAAAAACTTTTACGCCATAATAATTACCTTTCGAAATATTATATTCGTAAACACAATAACGATAAGCACTATTATTGGCAAGAGCAGAAACTCCATTATGGTCTTTGCATTCTCTATCAACTATCTGATAACCAACAGCAGCCAAATTTTCATCAATTTCTTTTTTGGCATCTTCGGTAAAGCCACCATGTTTTTCAATAATGTCAATCACTCTGTTCCGCACCTTAAATCCCTTCGAATAAGCAATCGACCCTACAAAAAGCAAAATAAAGACACTAGTAAAAGTAATTACTATAGTAAATACCATTGAATTTCCAATTGCTTCCTTCATACTATACCTCCTTGTATATTAACATTTAATTTATGTTTAAAAGTATATTTTTAGTTCTAAAGTTGGTCTTTAGTAAATTTATATATACGATTAGTTCTAGTAAATACAGGTATATTAATAACATTAATAATTGGCAAATCCAGATTCATATAAGTTAAAACGCCAAATGTGTAATAAGTTCCTGAAACTGGATTTAACTCATCTATATAAATGCAATATCTATAATTCGAATTCAACCCAGTAGCTTCAACCAAATTCATATTTTTATAAGTCTTATTACAATTAATAACTTCTGTCGAATAACCATAATTTCCTAAAGAATAATCTATTTCTTCTTTAGAAAGTTTATTATATCCTTCAAATTTTTCGATAGCATGAACAATTCTATTATTAACCTTAAATGCTTTATAATAACTAAGAATTCCTGATATAAAAGCAAAAACTATTATCACAAATAAAATAATAATATTATAAAGAAATGTATGCCCAATAGAACTACTCATAATGTCACCATCCTATATTATGATTATACATTTTTTTTTTTATTTGCGCAACTTTTTTTGTAAATATATAGTCCAAAAAATAAACTTGATACCAAACTAATAGTAATTCCAACTTTAAAACTGCTTACCTCATATTTAAATTCTACAGTATGTTGTCCTTCTGCTACATCAACGCCTAAAAACATATCAAACAAATTATACGTGTTAACTTTATTACCATCAACGTATACTTTCCAATTATCACTATATGGAATCGACGTAAATAATACACCGCCTCCTTCAATAGTGCCTTTAATATATTCATCACTAAAATACGATAATTCTAGTTGCTTTTCTTTTAATTTATTTATTTTATTTAAATAAACATCATAATTATAATTATAAAATTTAACAATTGTATCATATAAAGAATTATTATTAGCCGTTAAAATTATTTCTATTTTATCCCCAATATTATAATTTTTAGGTAAAACACCATTCATTTTAATTATGTTGTTAATCATAAAATCATTAGTTGCTCCAACTAAAAATTCATCGTTAAAATAAGCAGCTATATTAACCGATTCTTCCGATTTTGTTTCAATATAAGCATAAATAAGTTGATCATTTTCCACATAATGTTCCGAAACCAAATCATTTATTTTTTTAACATTTAATTCTTCATATATAATACTATCATCATTAGTCATATAATTAATTATTTGTTCTTGACATTCATAACTACTAATACAATCTAAACTATTTTTAACTTTTTCATCAACAATATAACCTAATCCTAATGCATTTTCATTTTTATATATGTTCATATCGTTATAGCTAGCGATAAATTCATCCTTATTGTTTTCAGCAAATTTTACATCATCAGCATAATACTTAATACCAAATAAAGAATTGGTAATATCATAATTAGAAAAATTATAGGAATTAATTGATGTGTCGTAATTAATTTTATTTAAAAATTTTAAATCAGAATTTTTAATTGTAGATAACCAAGAAGAAGCTGAATGATAATCATATAAAATATTTTCATTTGTTCTAGAGCTACTTCTTTTAAAATCCATTCTATAAAAGATATCTTTTTCATTTTCTTGAATTTTATTAATAATTTCTGTGAATTCTGAATCTAACATGTTATTTAAAGAATCAAGTGTTTCAAATTCATTATAAGTAAAATATCCATTTATACATAATTCTATTACAAAAACAGTTAAAATAGTTTTTTTTGTTTCTTTGCTAAACAGCATTATACAATATAAAGCTACAAATAGCAAATTTAAAATAATGAAATATAATTCATTAGTATTAGTAATAAATACCACAAAACATATAATAAAGAAAAAATATAAAAATATTAAATAATTTCTTTTAGGAATATCATCAATATTTTCAAAACTTTTACAAGCCAAAAATATTAAAACTATATTTACTAAATAAACATAGCGGCAATTAAAACCAATCGGCGTCGAAAAAGCATGCCAAATACTATTTAAAACGTTAAACACCATAAATAATAGTATCATACCAATAAATATACCAGAAACAACTTTTTCTCTTTTACTTATTTTTTTATTGATAAAATATAAAAATAATAACAAAACAAGAAAAATACCAATATATAATTTAGGATGGTTATAATTTAAAATCGGTTCCATTGCATTACCAATAAAAAATCCTGAAATTATTTTAGCTAAATCAGTATTAAAACCAGTTGATATCGAATTAACTCGACTGGAATTCATTATCTCTATGAAAGCTGTAAAATTGATTATCATAGTCATCATCCCAGCTAAAATAGATGTAATAACATATGTAGTAACGTTTTTTAATTTATTATGTTTTAATAAATTTTTATATATATAATACATTACACTAAAAAAGCAAATTATAAATCCCATATAATAATTACTTAAAATCGCTAAAGCCAAAGTGACGCCATATAATAAGGGATTATCTTCCTCGATGATTTTATCAATACCTAACAAAATTAAAGGAGCTAAAATATAGCAATCTAGCCACATTATTTGAAAATAATTAGTTAAAAGATAAGTAGATAAAACATAAGAAAAAGAAAATAAATATATATTTTTTTTATTTGGAAAATTATATTCTAAATAATGACACATAGTCACGCCACATAATGCCATTTTAATTATGATAATAATCGTTATATATAAATATAAATTATCATAAGAAAAAAAATTTAATAATAAATTGGTTATTGATATTAAATAATAAGCACAAACACTAAACATAGAGCCACCTAAGCCAAAATCAAATGTATAAAGCAAAGTTCCTGTACCTTTAAAATAATCGATTAATTTAGTTAAAAATATATAATATTGTGCTAACAAGTCGCTAACTAAAATTGTTTTATCAAACAACATACCATTTAAACAAAAAATTAAAATTAAAATTAGACAAATACTAAAAAATAAAATTATTTTCTTTTTCATTATATATCACTTCTCTCTTTATAATATAAAAAAGACAACTTATATTTGTCCTTTTTATAAATAATTTTTGTTATTTACTAGCATTAGAAACGCATGTACTATAGTCAGCTGAATTATAAACGTTTCCTCCCCCGCTTGTACAAGTATTGTTTTTCCAAACACCGCCAGCATCACTACAACATGTTCTTTTTGCTGTATTACTCATTAAACTAGTAACAAGTGGAATTGCTATAGCTGCAATAACACCAATTAAAATAATAGTAATAACTGTCATATTAGCTTCTCCTGCAGCTTCTTTCATTATATCACCACCTCGCTAATTTTATAAATAAATTATATCACAGAAAATAACTTCTTGCAATAATCTATCAATAATTCATCATCATCATCATCGATAATAACATTAATACCATAATTCCTCCGCCAGTAACAAATAACATAATCATTGTTCTTTGTTCCATAGCAGACAATCTTTCAGCGTATTTTTGTTCACGCGATTTGTTTTGTAAGCTTGAAACGGTTCTAGAAAACATCATTAATTGTTCATCTTTACGATTTTGATCGCCAAGACTCAAACGATACAACAAACGCATCATACGCATTGAATCACGAACTGGATATTCTTTAGCGAATTCCATATACGGATTAACAGACATATCGCCAGCTTCAATTTTAGCTACTAAATCTCTTAATCCAGGTCTAAAAATTTCTGGAGCGGTTTCGATGGAACGCGATAGCGCAACAGGAACTGTGTAATGTTGAACTAAAATTTCCAAACTTTTTAAGTAATAAGGTAACATCAAATTTATATGATGTAAATTTCTTTTATAATATGATTTTAAAGAAGTATAAGGTTGCTTAAATACAACAAAACCAACTATTACACAAAATAGAACATAAACAAATTGAATTTGTGATAGAAATAAGAAAAACATAACGGCCATAGCAATTAATCCGTTTCTTACTCTTTTACCAAATATATCGTTTACATCGATATCTTCACCATATTTTAATCTTAATAGAAATTCATAATCATCTTCTACTAAAAATTTAAATCCTCCTTGAATCTCCTTTATAAATGCCTTAGGTTCAACTACATTATTATAAATAATAATAAAAAACAAAATAATAGCAATAATTAAAAACATCATTATTCAGCACCTACATTCTCATTATAAAATTTTTCGCCAGCTAACAAGAAATATGTATTGATTAAAATAATAGCATGCAATAAAAGTTGGACATACCAAATTTTTAGCATTTCAATATAAGTTTCAGTTCCTAATAAAAACTGCACTAACATAATCATTAAATATAAAACAATTCCAAACTGTAAAAATTTTTTATGAAAATTAGCGCGATCAATTCTATCACGATAAACACCTTCTACTAACATATCAATATCTTGTGACATATTTTCTAATGATCCAGAAGCATCTCGAGCACCTTCGTTGGTTATTTGTAAAAATAATTGATGCATATTACGCACGATATAATAATCATATTTTTCATTCATAAATTTTATTGATTCATCAATTGTACCATTTCGGTATGCCATATCAATCATTACCTTAACGTCGCTTTTTACAGGATCTTCTAAAACACCAGAATCATAAACGCCCTCTAAAGATTTAACAAAACTTTGTGTTGTAGCAAATTCCATAATAATGTTAGTAGTATAAACTTGTATCTGTTCAAAAATAAATTCACTATATAAACGTTTACATCGTAAATATGCTAAATAAGGTATTACTAAAACAGAAGCTAAAATATAAACTATACACCAAATTAAATTATAAAAATATAAATAAGATACGATTGCTGAAGCAACAGCAAATACTAATATTTGAATTGCATATTGCTTAGGTGTATATTCTTGTCCCAATTCTTTAACTTTTTCACGAACAACTTTAAAAGAATATGGTGCGTAACGCTCATATACTAAAGAAACACGATTGGTAACAAATTTATATACACTTTCACCAGTATTTATACGATACACAAAAATAAATAAAATAATTAAAGCAATTATTACAAAAACCGTGGTAGTCATATTGTACCTCCTTTTATTCTAAACTTAATTGGTAACATTATTAGGAGCTAGATTGAATTGATTAGTTGAAATTTTTTGATCATAAAGTGGATTAATAAATCCCGCAGGAAGACTGACACCTTGTCCTTCTATATAATCAATTAAATATTTACTAGGATTTTTTCTATATATTTTTCCTTCTGGAGTCTTACGATAAATGACGTTATATTTAGCTTCATTATTTTCTGTAACATAAAACTCTGTCACTTCACCAACTTCACGAATAAACCTTCTAGTCTGTTTATCTTGTCTACCCCTAATTAAAACGCCTAGTTGGATATAACGATAAATTGATTTTAAAAATTGATCTATCTCTTGATTGGTTTCTAGCAAACTATACATACGATTAGGAATTGATGCAGCTTTGTCAGCATGAATAGTCGATAAAATATAATGCCCCGATGAAATAGAATTACGAACAGCCATAACTGCTTCAGCACTACGAACTTCGGATAATAATATCCATTTAGGATTTTGCCGCATACAAGCAACTAGTACATCACTATATGAAGCCACATTGTTTGTCTTCATGGCAACAATATCACGGTGTGGGAAAATTTTATCTAAATGTAGTTCCAAAGTATCTTCAATTGTAATTATTTTTTCATCCGGTCTAGTTTTAGAAGCTAAATATTTAACAAATTCAGTCTTACCAGAACCGGTTTCACCACAGACCATAATATTACAATGAGCCAAAACACATTGTACTAAAAAATCATGGATATCTAAAGTTATATATTTTTCTTGGATAATTTTTTCTTTTTCTAACCTTATTTTAGCAGGAGTTTTACGAATAACACAAGCTATTCCATTACTAGCCACAGAGCTATGAATAAAATTCATACGCAACTCTGCACTTTCCGAATCAAGAAAAGGATGAGCCGCATTGAAAGATTTTCCCATAACATTTGAACATTGAAAAGCTAGTTTTTCCATCATCGCATTATTTATATTGGGATTTTCAATTCTAAAAATACCTTGCGATAAAGTTTTTAAATGAATTTGACCATTATTTCCATAGGATATATCAGTTATATCATCATTATTTAGATATTCTGTCAATGGGCCAAAATCAATTTGCGAAAATAAGTTATCCGTCATAACTATTCATCTCCAGGGGTATTATCTTCACCAGGAATAATACTACCAGGATCTTCACTAAATGTTACAGTATTACTTTCAATAAAATCAACTAACTCTTCGCGATCAACTGTTAAATCTCCTTCAATTGGTACAGTTCCACCATATGGAACTGGGAAAAGTTCAACACCTTTACTAGTTAAATATTCTGTTTTTTTCAATAAAATAAAGACATCTTCTGGTACACCAAATAATAAACTATCTGGTGTTCTATTGGCTGAAGAATCTTCAAAAACGTTATTACCTGAGCTATCTTTAACAGCTAAAACATCTACTTTAGCAAGCAATCTTCCAACCATTATAAGACCATCCTCATTAACCGCTTTCATATAAACATCAATAATATTCCCTGGAAAAATAGAGTTACCATAAGTTGAGGCTACATCGACACTTAAACTATATGGTCTTTCTCCATCTTTAACAGCAGAAAACGCTGAATCCGGCAATTCTTCTTTGTCAACTAAAACATCTGTATAAAACATACTTCCTTGAGGTACAACCGTATTTACATCAGTATATTTACCAACAACAAAAGTAGAATTTTTTATAACATTATCACTTATCGATGTCAATGGAACTTCGATATAAGTAACTAAATCATCTGTAATCAACGTTCTAGGTTGTATAGTTTGAGTCGCAACCGGAACACTTACCGGTTTTAATTGCGCATCTATAGTCGAATTATACCCCCAATAAAGTAACGCTAAAATAGCAATTACTCCAATAACAGTTACAACATTTTTGTTTGTAATAAATTTTTTTAATGATACTAAAATACTATTCATAATTTCAATCCTTTCTATTCTTTATATGGTACTTCTAATATAGCATCCAATTTATTTACGATGTCAAATTCATATATTTCACCAGTTATATTAGAATTTCTAGTACTACTAACTTGTAAACTAACTTTAGGTGGTTCTTCATTGACATCATATATTTTTATCTCATATGTGTTAGATAAAACAGCACTTTCGGCAAATCTTCTTATAAAGTTTTCCACAAATTTTTCTCGATCAATTCGAATTACACCAGAATCACGATAAGCAGCTAAATCTAACGCATCATACATAGCAGCTTCTGTAGCTTCTTTTAACAAATGATAGTTATGTTCATCAGTATTTGTGACTGATTGGAAAAATAAAATAAAAAATATTGCGACTATACCGATAGCTACAGTGGCGACGCCCCAAAATGACTCTTTCACTATATACCTCCTTATATAAATGGCTAACTATAAATGTTATCTTTCTTTTTTAATGATAAAATTCCAATTAAAGCTAATGATAAGATAATTATTATTAAAATATAATAATCCAATAAAAACTGTATAAATAACTGCATATAAGAAACATTATTGCTTTCCTCTTCTATAGAAGGTGGAACTGGTACAGTCAAACTACTTTTATAATTATTAACTTTTTCAACAAAATTAGAATAGCTCAAATTATGACTAGACCATTTTTGACATAAACTGTAATTTTCTACGCCTTGACAAACGTCATCCTTATAATAAGGATTATATGTCGGTAAAACTATTCTAATTGTATGTAAACTTTTTTCATCACAATCAGATTTAGCAGGATAAAAAGCATATTTTACAGTTTGTCCACTCTTATAATTAGAAATTTTAATTTCATCTTTAGTATAATAATATTTTTTATAATTAGAAAGATCAATGAAATATAATTCCTCATTTAAATTGTTTAAAGTTATTTGAAATGTAACAGAAGAGTTTTTTTCGATATAATCATAACTGACATTAATATTAGAGGCAATTTTTTTTAATCTAACTATTTCGTTATAACTACAAGATCCATTCACTTTAGTAATTGGAATAAGCAATAGTAAGACAAATATAATTATATTTCTCATTTCTACTCCTCCATTATCACAATTATAACATATTATTTTTAAATTTTAAATATTATTTTAAAATATATTCATATTTTTTATTTCTAATTGTAAATATAAATGAAATATTAGAAGCTTTTTCCACTTCTCTTAAAACTTCTATATAATAAGTATCTTCTTCTTTTATTTTCTTACTTACTACTTCTTTAAAATTAATATTTTGGTATTTTTTTTCACCATTTATAACATACGATAACAAACCAAAATTTTCGATAAAATCATATAGATCATGTATTTTCGAAATATTTGTTTCCTTATTTAGCGTTCCCTTTATTTTCAATAAAGATTTATCATAATTTCCATTTATTTCAGGTTTTAAATACTCATAAGATTTAAAACATTCATCTGCTACGCAAAAATTATATTGTAATTTATACTGTTTTTTTATATCATAAGCATTAATAGTTATTGTATAGTCTGATAATATACTATCTTTAAAACTCAGTTCATTATTAATAGTAGATTTTTCTAAAGAAGAAATTCCTGTCAAATCCGTATAATCAATTTTCACTTTAGTTGATTTTAATAAGCCATTGTCATTCATTGTATTTTTATCAACAAATGAAAAATAAATATCTTTTTTTATTAATTGTTTGGGTATTTGATATATAAGTGTTTTAACTTCATAATCATTACCAATTGCTTCCCCTTGATAAGATGTTCCAAAATCAAAAAAACTATCTCGATTTTCCGAAACCGGTGTATATACAAAATTATCAATTAATAATTTTGTTGTCGCTATGTCTAAAACATTTTCTTTATTTGTAGTACTTTTAATTTTTATTTTTAGAATTAAATAATAGTCATCATTTAATTTTTTGCCCTTATAGTCAGTATTAACTAAATAGCTATCAAGCAAATTCATCGAAAAATTATTTCCAGAAAAATAAGTGTTTTGAGTAATTATTCTATTTTTATTAAAAAAGGATACCATAAGAAAAACGCCTAAACAGAAAGTAGCTAATATGAAAGTACAATTAAAAATCATCCTATTTTCTTTATAAGTATATTTTAAAAAACGAATTTTTTTTCTAAGGTTTCTAACACTCCTATTAGTGTCAAATTTTATTTCTACTTCAACTTCTTCACGATCTTCTTCGCTTATTTCTAAATATTTTAAGTCTGTTTGAAAATCAAATTTACGAACATCAAATCCAGTTGCTCTAATTGATATTATTATTATGCTTACTAATTGACCTAGAAAAGACACCATAACTAAATCTCTAATCAGCATTATTTTTTGAATTTCTATTATTGTTTTACTTAAATCTAATAATAGTGTTTTAGATGCTTGAATTATTATAAGTGTGAAAACAAAAACTCCAATATTAATAATGTAAAATGTATAAGGCTTTTTTTTGGTTATCATTATTACAAGAACAACAGTCGATATTATTATAATTAATAAAGGTATTATTTGATACAAAAATGGCAATAAAGGACTTACTAAGTTTTGACCTTGCACATCAATTACATTATTACTATAATCATAAAAAAAATCTAGTAATAGTTTGGTATGATAAATTGAATAGCACACTAAAACAGCTAATATAATATGAATCAGCTTAAAGTGTTTAATGAAAAAAGCATAAGGTTTTCTTAGTATCATAGCTTGACCACCTTTATTCTATTTAAATTATACTATAATTTTTTATTTGTCACAAGGGATAATGCTATTTCATTTTATTAATGATATTTAAAAATTCATCCGATATATTTTTTAATCGTTCATTATTATTAGCTTCAAATCTCGCACTTATAATAGGACCTGTATTGGAGCATCTGATTAATGCCCAGCCATCATCAAATTCTACTCTAATGCCATCAATATCATTATGTTTATAATTTTTATTTATTACATATTTTTTTATTTCTTCAACTATCTTATATTTTTTTTCTTCGGTGGTAGTAATTTTTAATTCATCTGTAGAATAATAAACATTTATATCGTTATATAATTGTGACATTTTTTTATCAACATTTGATAAAATTTCAATCATTCTAAGTCCTGCATATAAACCATCATCTATACCATATAAACGATCTCCAAACCACATATGGCCAGAATATTCACCTGCAAAATCTAAATTTTCTTCACGATTTTTTCTATACATATAAGAATTCCCAGTTCGATACATAATTTGTTTTAAATTTAATTTATTTAATTCATCTATTAAAGCTTTTGAACATTTCACATCATATAATGCTTTCCTATTTTTTAAATTATCATTTAAATAACGATACATAATAATCATATAAACATCAGAATTAATTATATTCCCTTTTTCATCTATTATTCTTACACGATCACCATCGGCATCTAAAGCTATTCCAATATCGTAATTTAACTCTTTAACTCGTTTTTGAATATCAACTAAATTTTCACTAACAGAGGGATCAGGATGATGATTTGGAAAAGTTGGATCAGAATCACAATATAATAAATCATATGTAATATTTAATTTTTCTAATATTTCTTTAATAATAATAGATACTGTACCATTACCACAATCAAAAACTGCTTTAATATTTTTGTTAATTTTTAAATTATTAACAATTAAGTTGATGTATTCTTCTTTAATATCATAAGTATTTAAACTACCACAGCCATTAGAAAAATCACCTTTATTAGTAAAATCTCTAAAAGCAATAATTTCATCTCCTGCAGCATTACCTTTTTCATCAAAAGACATTTTAAAACCATTGTGATTACTTGGATTATGTGAAGCCGTAATCATAATAGCTGCCCATTTATTTAAATGTTGTCGAGCAAAATAAAACATCGGAGTAGTAACTAAACCTAAATTAGTTACATCAACGCCACTTTCTAATAATCCTTTTATTAAATTATCTGCCAAAACTGGTGATGATAATCTATTATCATATCCTATTAAAACTTCTTTTTTACCGTTTAATTGAATATAACTACCAAAACTCTTACCTAAAATGTAAGCTGTTTGATCAGTAATTTGTTCTTCGTAAATACCTCTAATATCATAAGCTCGAAAAATAGTTTGATTAATCATAAAATTCCTCCTATCAATTCAATTATTTTAGGTACAAATATTATCACACCAGCAATTAAAGAAACTATAGCTACCACTAATACAGCTCCCGCTGAAGTATCTTTCGCTAATTTAGCTTGGGGATTGATATTAGGCATGCAAATATCAATTGTTTTTTCAATTGCTGTATTCATCAATTCCAAAGTTATCACAAAACCAAATAATAAAATACATATTAACCATTCAGTTACACTTATTTTAAAAATGAAACCTAAAAATATTACCAATAACATTATACAAAAATGAATAGCTAAATTTCTTTCTGTTAAAATATTTACCTTTATTCCCTGAAAAGCATAATAAAAGCTCCTAATCAATGATCGTTTATTTTTGATATGACTCACCTACTTATAAAATATATTATAACACGTATAATATTGAAATGTAAATTGATAAAGTTGAACTTTTGTCTTAAATTTATGATAAATTCCTATTATAAGTTTATTTATGAATAATTCCTAAATTTCTACAACAAAATGTAGATGAAAGGAATGATAAATTTTGAAAGGGATGTTTACAATGAACGAATTAAAAAGAATTACTGTTATTCAATCTGTAACCGATGGAATAAGAACTCAAAAAGAAGCAGCTAAGATATTAAAACTATCAGATAGACAAATTAGAAAAATTATTAAAAGATTTAAAGATGAAGGACCAGAAGGAATAAAACATAAAAACAAGAATCATAAACCTGTTCATACTTTATCTAATGAATTAAAAGAAAAGATTATTCAATTAAAATTATCCGATGATTATTCAAACACCAATTTTAGTCATTTTAGAGATTTATTAGAAGAAAGGGAAAATATTAAAATTTCTTACTCTGCTTTATATAATATTTTAAGCAACAATAATATTACTTCAAAAAAAGCACATAAAAGAAAAAAGACTCATAGAAGAAGAAAAAGAAAAGAGTCAGAGGGATTATTAGTACAAACTGATGGGACTCCATTCGATTGGTTCAATATTGGAAAAAAGTACTCTCTTCACGGTTATATTGATGATGCTACTGGAAAAATACTTGGTCTTTATATGTGTGAAAACGAATGTCTTATGGGATATTTAGAAATAACGAGACAAATGCTTAAAAAATATGGCTCCCCTGTTGCAATATATTCTGATAAATATTCTGTGTTTTTTCCCACTTCTTATCAAAAAGTAACGGTTGAAGAAGAACTAAAAGGTAAACTTAAACCTACTACTCAATTTCATAGAATTATGGATTTCCTAGGAATCGAATTAATTGCTGCATCTACTTCACAAGCTAAAGGTAGAATTGAAAGACTTTGGGAAACTTTACAAGATAGATTAGTTACTGAATTTAAATTAAATAATATTTCAACTATTGAACAAGCTAATGATTTTTTACCTAAATACATAGAAAAATATAATAAAAAATTCGCAATTGAACCTGAAAATAAAAATAGTAAATTTGTGCCTATTCCATCATATATAGATTTAGATATTTTGTTATCAAATAAATTAACTAGAGTTATAGATAGTGCTGGGACTTTTACTATAAACAACAAAAGATTTCAAATAGTTAATAACAATATTTTACCAAATGTTAAAGTTAATATTTATATAAGTCATAAAATTGGTATTATTGTTGAATATAAAGAAAAAAGGTACAAGGTTAT
>CALVKL010000019.1 GCA_944332695.1 uncultured Bacilli bacterium | reverse complement strand
TTTCTATTTTTTCTTCATAACTTAATTTGCTCATATAAAAACCTCGTTTCTATGTCCAAGAAACGGGGTTCATATCATTTCTAATCTTTTTTTAGTAATTCTGCTTCTTTTAAGATATTATAAACACAAGAATAACTACGTCTATTATAAAATTTACAAAATTTCCTAATACTAACATTACTACGTTTATATAAATTGATTATATAGTCTTTTTCTTTTTGTGTTATTTTATTAATCGGTTCTTTATTTTTATTTCCATGTTTAAAGCTAATTTGACCTTCTAAAATTTCTTTTTTTAATTTTAAAATATATTTAGGGTGATATCCTGTTATATTAGCTATTTCAACATAAGTAAGATAAGTTTTCCCCCTTAATTTATCAGCAATTAGTTTAGCTGCTTCAATTTTTTTACTCATATTATATCACCATATTAATAATATCACAAAAGTAATATTTTTACAAGATAATTTTATGAATTTATGTTGACAATTTCATTAATATCTGATTTTTTATAAGTTATTTTTATTTTATCTCCTTTATTCAAGAATGGTAGAACATTTTGATTTACTTTCAAAGAAACACGATATACTTCATCATTAGCTTCCAAATAATAATAAGTTGTTCCATCTAAAACAGCAGATTTAATTTTTTCAATAGTTATTGTTTTAGTTATTTCTTCTCCTTTTGTAATATTGCTTCCCAAATAGTTTTCTGCTGCTTTTACAATGCCTTCTAAAGCATCAGTAACAACTACTTTTTGATAATCATTATAATCAACAAAGGCATACATTTTAACTAAACCAGCTTTATCTTTCAAACTCATTAAATAAGTTGGCTTATTATCCAAGTTAATTAACAAAGGAAATGTTGAAACATAATTCATTTGTTGAACTTGCCCTAAAGCAGAAGCCATCGCTGAACTTTCCTCCACACCGGCGACATCATAAAATTTTGTTTCCTTAGTTCGCATATTAACCAAAACAAAGCCAATATTAGAACCATCTGTGGAAACGGAAGTAATTCCTGTATATAAATAAACATCATCATTCATAGCTAAATAATTATAACCAGTCGTTGTTATTACTACATCTTTTTGACCAAATATAGAATTTAAAAATCCATTTTTATATTTTCCCCAATCATTTAATTGTTCGATAATTAAACTTGCAGAATAAACGTGATCAACCCATTTAGGAACATTAGAAATATCATACTTTTTAGAAGTACCATCGATTGGATTTAAAATTACTACTCCAGTTACTTCCTTTTTTAATCCTACACCACTATACTTTAAAGTTTCAGCAATCCAATACGGATTTCCTTCATCATCAACTTCAAAATTTACTTCGCCAAAAATAGTAAACGGATAACTAATTCTTAATTTACGGTGCACATTTTCAAAAAAATAAGCTGATGGCATATATTTCATACCTTTATCTAATCTTACCAAATTAGTTTGTCCTGAAACAGAATCAACCACAATATAACCAGCTACTCCTTTGTCACGATTAATAAAATACTTGATAATATCAGCATATTCTAAAGGAGTTACTCGAACGATATCGTCATTATAATTAATTTGCGTATAGGCATCAGACACTTCAAATTGTGAAACTAAATCTGTCATTTCTCCCATTACTTTATCACCTAATTTATTAGAAGAATCTTTATCTAAAAGAGGTAATTTGCTGAAATCAACAGGAGCGACATCAGATTTAAAATCACTATTACTTACTGTTATTCTTTCATAGTAACTTTTAGCATTAAATAACGGTAAATTAACAATATTAACAACCATAATTAGGAAAAAAACAGTTGAAATAATTCCCAAAAATATATAATTTGACTTTCTTTTTATTCTTTTGTTGTTGATTATTGTATCAATTACATCAATACTAAATATTGAACATATAATAAAAAACATGATAAAACTAATAAATAAAAATGACCAAAATGTTGGATCCTGTAAATTAATAGGTGGTAGCATAAAATAATATAATACAAAAATTAAAACCAAACATAAAACTATTTTTAATATATTCTTTTTCATAAATTCTCCTTCTTGATATAATTATATTTTATATATTATTTGTTAAGTTGTCAAACTTGTTGTATATTTAAATTTTTTATTATATAATAATAGTGGTGATAAAATGAAAAAAATTACAATAATTAACTATGCTAATGAAAACTCGTTATTAACTTCAATCTTATTTTTACTGTTTGGTATTATCTTATTTACCAATCCAGGAGGAATATTAAAATTTATTTCTTACATTGCTGGTGGTATTTTAATTTTAATTGGAATATTTAATCTACTAGATTATCAAAAAACATTAAAAAAATTAAATATTGAACAAAAAACTAAATTAATAATTGGTGTTGTTTTAATTGTTTTAGGAGTATTTACAATTTTATTTTCTTCTTTGATTGAGACAACAATCAGATTAATATTAGGTGGTTGGATAATTTATAGTGGCGTTATACGATTAATTGAAGCTTTAAATAATATGGAAAATAAAACTTCGTTTATTGCTAGATTAGTTGTTTCAATTTTACTTATAATTTGTGGTTTATATGTAGCTTTAACTGATTTAGTATATTCAATGATTGGCTTATTTATTATTATCTATGCAATATTAGATATTATTGGTTATATATTTTATAAAAAAGAATTTAAATAAAATATACAAAAAAGTTGGATGATTATCTCAACTTTTTTTATTTGCATAATAAAAAAGATACCTTATTTAGTATCTTCCTTAATTAATTCTAAAATAACCATTAAAGCATCATCACCACGACGTTCATCTAGTTTAAGTATTCTAGTATAACCACCATTACGATTAGCGTAACGAGGTACTAAAACATCAAATACTTTTTTAACGGCTTCATTATCATTGTGTAAGAATGCTAAAGCTTGTCTACGAGAAACTAAAGTTCCTTTTTTACCATATGAAATCATTTTATCAACATATTTACGAACTTCTTTTGCTCTAGTTTCCGTTGTTGTAATTTTTTCATTCATAATTAAGTCTTTAGTTAAATTAGCAAGCATACTTCTTCTATGTTTTGAGTCACGTCCTAATTTTCTATAAGCCATATTTTACCTCCTAGTCTTCATCACGGAATCTAAGTCCCATGCCTTTAATTTTATCAATAACTTCTTTTAATGATTTTTTACCTAAATTACGAATCTTCATCATTTCTAATTCAGATTTAGCGGTTAAATCACCTAAAGTATTAATATTAGCTCTTTTTAAACAATTAAATGCTCTTACTGAAAAATCTAAATCTTCAATTGGTGTTTCTAATTTTTTAAGCTTACTATCTTCTTCTTTTGCACTCATAATACCAGTCATATCAGCTATTTCACTTAAATCTAATAAAACATTTAAATGTTCAATTAAAATTTTAGAACCTAAAGCAATAGCTTCTTCTGGTCTTAAAGAACCATTAGTGTAAACATTTAAAATTAATTTATCATAATTTGCATCTTGACCAACACGGGCATTATCAACTTCATAACTAATTCTTTCGATAGGCGAATACAATGCATCAATTGGAATATAACCAATTTTATTATTCTCAATAAATTTTTTGTTTTCATTTCCTGGTACATAACCACGGCCATTGCTAACGATTAATTCCATATCTAATTTACCGCCTTTAGCTAATGTAGCAATAACTAAATCTTTATTAATAATTTCTACATCAGCATCGGTTTGGATATCACCAGCTTTTACTTCGCCTTCTTGTGAAGCATGTAGATGCATTACTTTATCTTCTTCAGTATTATTTTTTACAACAATACTTTTTAAGTTAAGAATAATTGAAGTAACATCTTCAACAACACCTTCGATTGTTTGAAATTCGTGCATAACGCCATCAATTTTAACAGCTACAATTGCACTTCCTGGCATACTAGATAACATAACTCTTCTTAAAGCATTACCTAAAGTAGTACCAAAGCCTCTTTCAAGTGGTTCTAATTCAAATTTTCCATAATTATTATTTTCAACATATTCAGTTATTTTATATGTTGGTTTTTCAAATTTTAGCATAATTAATCCTCCTTTTAATTATCCTCTTGGACGTTTTGGTGGACGGCATCCGTTATGAGGAATTGGTGTTACATCAGAGATAGAAGTAATTTCTAAGCCAGCTGTTTGTAATGAACGAATAGCTGTTTCTCGACCTGAACCTAATCCTTTAACATAAACTTCTACTTTTTTCATACCCATTTCACTAGCTGCACGGCCAGCAGCTTCAGCAGACATTCCAGCAGCAAATGGAGTTGATTTTTTGCTTCCTTTGAACCCTAAAGTCCCAGCAGAAGCCCAACTAATGACATTACCATCCATATCACTTATTGAAACAATTGTATTATTAAAAGTTGAATGAATATATGCTTTTCCTTCAGGAACATTCTTTTTAACTTTTCTTTTTCTTGCTTTATAAGCCATAATTTAACCTCCTTTTAAAGTTTATTTTTTCTTATTAGCTACTACTTTACCTTTACCTTTACGAGTACGAGCATTTCTATTAGTTCTTTGTCCTCTTACAGGTAATCCTTTTTTATGACGAGTTCCTTGATAACTATTAATTTCCATTTTTGTTTTAATATTCATACTTACTTCACGTCTTAAATCACCTTCAGTAGTATATTTATTAACTTCATCACGGATTTTAGCTATTTCATCAGTAGTTAAATCGCCAGCTCTTTTATTAATATCAACATTAGCATCCTTTAAAATTTGGTTTGATAAACTTCTACCAATTCCATAAATATAAGTTAATGCGATTTCAATTCTTTTATTATTTGGTATATCTACACCTTTAATTCGTGCCATATAAACACCTCCTATTAACCTTGTCTTTGCTTATGTTTAGGGTTTGAGCATATTACATATACTTTTCCCTTACGTCTAATTATTTTACATTTGTCACATATTTTTTTGACTGATGGTCTTACTTTCATAATATTCCCTCCTACTATTTTCGGTAAGTAATTCGCCCGCGTGTTAAATCATATGGTGAAAGCTCAACAACTACTGTATCACCTGTTAAAATGCGAATTTTATTCATTCGGATTTTACCAGAAACGCGAGCAATTACAGTATGTTTGTTTTCTAATTCTATTCGATATTCATTACGAGGTAAAACATCTATAACTTTACCTTCAACTTCTATTACATCATTATTAGCCATTTTATCACCTCTTTGTTAAGATCTCATACCCATCCTTAGTTACTAAAACTGTATGTTCAAAATGGGCTGATGGCATATTGTCACTTGTAACAATAGTCCAATCATCATCTAATACATATATACTAGGTTTGCCTAAATTAAGCATTGGTTCCACGGCAATTACCATACCTTTTCTTAAAGTCATACCTGTATTTTTTTTACCATAATTAGGAACATCTGGCTGTTCATGCAAGTGTTTTCCAACACCATGGCCAACTAATTCTTTTACAACACCTAACTTATGTTTTAAAGCATATTGTTCAATTGTATATCCAATATCACCAATTGTATTACCAGGTTTAATAACACTCAAGCCTTCATATAATGCTTGTTCAGTATGCTCTAGTAAATATTTTTTATCTTCGGAAATACTTCCGACTGGATAACTCCAAGCAGAATCACCATGATATCCATGATAACAAGCTCCAATATCAATTGATATAATATCGCCTTCTTGTAATACTCGATTACCTGGTATACCATGAACTACTTCTTCATTAATCGAAGTACAAATTGCAGCGGGATAACCATTATAGTTTAAAAATGAAGGAGTCGCACCTTGACTTATAATAAAGTCCTTAGCTACTTTATCTAATTCTTGGGTTGTTATTCCTGGCTTAATAAATGGTTTTAAAAATTTGTGAGTATCACCGACAATTTTTCCAGCTATTTTTAACAATTCAATTTCTTCAAGTGATTTAATCATAATTTGCCTCGATTAATAATTTTTTCTATTTCACTAAAAGTACGTTCTTTACTTATTCCACTACCAACAGTAAATAGACAACATAAATTTTTAAAATAGTTTACCAAAGGATAAGTTTCTTCCATAAACGTTTGATATCTTTTAATAAAAGTCTCTAGATTGTCATCTTTTCGTTTGCTTAATGATCCATTACATAAATCACATGTTCCAAATTTTTGGGGTTTATTATCTTCAATCTGATCATTATAAACAGCTCCACAAGTTGGACAATACAATCTACCAATCATTCTTTGTTTAATAACTTCTTTGCTAACATCTAAATAAATAACATCACCCAAAGGTTGATTTAATTTATTTAATAATTGCAAGTAACTTTCTGCTTGACTAATATTTCGTGGAAAACCATCTAAAATATAACCATTTCTACAATCTTCTTTAGTAATTCTTTCTTCTAATAATTTTAAAACAATTTCATCAGTAACCAATGCACCTGTTTCAATAGTTTTTCTAATTATATTGCCCAACTCGTTTTGTTCGGTTGCTGCTTCCCTTAATAAATCGCCAGTAGAAATATGAGGAATATGATATTTTTTTTGTAATAATTTTGATTGTGTTCCCTTCCCAGCAGCTGGGGGAGCAATTAAAATTATATTACGCATTATCTTCTTCCTTTTCTATAACTTCTACTTTGTATTTGACTTTCTAATTGTTTATAAGTTTCTAAGGCAACACCAACTATAATTAAAAGCCCCGTTCCTCCGATAGTGACATTACTTGGTAATCCAGAAAATAAACCAAATATTACGGGAATACCAGCTAAAATAGCTAAAAAGAACGCTCCTACAATAGTTAAATGACTTAAAGTATTACTAATATATTCTGTGGTTTCCTTACCAGGTCTAACACCCGGAATATATCCACCATTTTTATTTAAATTTTCACTCATCTCACTTGGCTTTATTTGCATAAATGTATAAAAATAAGCGAATATAAATATTAAAATAATATATAATGAGAAACCAACTGGATTTGTCATTGATAAATATTTATCGACAAAATTAGTAAAACTTTCATTTTTAACAAATGTTGCAACAAATGATGGAATTGATATAAGAGCTGATGAGAAGATTACCGGCATAACACCAGCGGAATTTAATTTAAATGGTATATAATTTTGTCTTCCACCAAAAGCACTATTAGACTTATTAGCGTACTGTACATTGATTCTTCTTTCCGCACCCTCAATATAAACAACTCCTAGAATAATTGCTACATAAACAACAACATATAAGATAAATAGTAAAATACCAGTAATTGAACCATCACTAGTCAATTCTGTAAAAGCAGTTGTAAACATTGTTGGCAAACTAGAAATAATTCCGGCCATGATAATTAGTGAAATTCCATTACCAATCCCTTTAGCGGTTATTTGATCACCTATCCATAATAATAAACATGTTCCTGCCGTTAAAACTAAAGCAAATTGTAAATAATCAATATTTAAAATACCACTTCCTGCGCTTCCTAAGAAGGCAAAAGAATAAATATATCCTTGTAAAAATGCTAAAGCAATACCGGTGATTCTTGTTATTTTATTAAGTTGATTTCGACCAACACCACCTTGATTTTTTAATTCTGATAAATAAGGAACTATATCCATAGCTAAGATTTGAATAATAATTGATGCTGTAATATAAGGCATAACACCTAAAGCAAAAATTGAGAATTGCTCTAAAGCGCCACCACCCATAACATTAATTAATTCTAAAAAACCTAACTGATTAACTCCTAATGAATATTTATCAATTCCAGGAACGATAATTGATTTGCCAAGTACAAAGACAAATAAACAAGTTAAAGTGAACAATATTCTTTTTTGAATATCTTTATTTTTTGGATTAAATATTTGCTTAATAGTTGCAAACATATTACATCACCTCGATTTTTCCACCATGACTCTCTATTTCTCTTTGGGCAGTACTAGAAAATTGATGAGCTTTTACTGTTAATTTTTTTTCTAATTTACCATTACCCAATACTTTAATGCCATCTAATTGTTTTTTTACTAATCCCATTTCTTTTAATAATTCTGGAGTAACAACTGCACCATCTTCAAATCTATTTAAATCACTTAAATTAATAGTTGCATAACGAGTTTTAAATCTTGCATTCGAAAATCCTCTTTTTGGTAATCTACGGAATAAAGGTAATTGGCCTCCTTCAAATCCTGGTCTTACACCACCACCTGAACGAGCATTTTGTCCTTTATGACCTTTACCACTTGTTTTTCCTAAGCCACTACCGATACCACGGCCAACACGTTTTTTTACTGTTGTAGCACCGTCATTAGGTTTCATAGTATGTAATTTCATAATATCTCCTCTTTAGACTTTCCTCTTAATTTTGCAACTTGTTCAACCGTTTTTTGTGATTTTAAAGCATTTAAAGTAGCATATGCCATATTAACTTTAGTGTTTGATCCTAATGATTTAGACAAAATGTTTTTAACACCAGCTAATTCAACAACAGATCTAACAGCACCTCCAGCTTTTACTCCTGTACCTTCGCAAGCAGGTTTTAATAAAATTTTGCTAGCTCCGGTTGTACCAATTGCTTCATGTGGGATTGTTCCATTAACAATAGATACATTAACAACGTTTTTAGTAGCGGCTGCAACAGCTTTTTTAACAGCATCTGGTACTTCATTAGCTTTACCAGTACCAATGCCAACACGACCTTTACGATCGCCTACTGCAACAGTAGCTGAAAAACGGAAATGACGACCACCTTTAGTTACTTTCGTAACGCGACCAATATTGATTATTTCTTCATCAAATTGTTTTGGGCGTGGTTCTCTTTTTGTTTTTTCCATAATTCCCTCCTTAAAATTCTAATCCATTAGCACGTGCTGCATTAGCTAAAGCTTCAACACGGCCATGATAAAGGTATCCACCTCTATCGAAGGTTACTTTTGTAATTTTTTGTTTTTTTGCTCTTTTAGCTAATAATTCCCCTACTTTAGCTGCAGCTTCAATATTAGAACCATTTTCTAATTTTAATTCTTTATCAATTGAAGAAGCACTAACTAAAGTAACACCTTTAGTATCATCAATGATTTGAGCAAAAATATTACTATTACTTCTAAACACATTTAATCTTGGACACTCACTTGTTCCTTTTACTTTATTTCTAACACGAGTGTGTCTAGCAAGACGAGCAACATTTTTTGATTCTTTTTTAATCATTTTAACGTCTCCTTTATCTAATATTAAGCAGCTTTCTTACCAACTTTACGGATAATGTGTTCATCGCTATAACGAATTCCTTTACCCTTATATGGTTCTGGTTGTCTGATTTTACGTACATTTGCTGCAAATTCACCAACTAGTTGTTTATCAGCACCTCTAACAAATAATTCTGTATTAGATGGAACTTCTAACTTGATTCCTTCTGGAATACTTACTTCAACTGGATGAGAATATCCAGCTGTAACAACTAAATTGTTCCCTTTTAAAGCAAAACGATAACCAACACCAACTGCTTCTAATTTTTTTTCAAAGCCCTCACTTACACCAATAATCATATTTTTAATATTAGCGTTAGCAGTTCCATGAAAGTTTTTATAGTTATCATTATCTCTTTTAATAACTACTTCCTCATTATTAACTTCAACAGTTATATGTTTACTAATTTCAGTAGAAAGTTCTCCTTTAGGACCTTTAACTGTTATTTTATTACCATCAACTGTTAAAGTTACGTTACTAGGAAGAGTTAATACTCTATTTCCTATACGACTCATAAATTTCTTCCTTTCTACCAAATGTAAGCTAATACTTCGCCGCCTAAGTTAGCAGCTTTTGCATCTTTTCCTGTCATAATTCCTTGTGATGTTGAAATAATTGCAATACCTAAACCATTTAAAACTCTTGGTATTTCATCAGCTTTAGCATATACTCTTAATCCTGGTTTAGATATTCTTTTTAATCCTGTAATAACTCTTTCTTTGTTATTATATTTTAAATTTAATACAATAACATCTTGAACATTATTTTTCTTAACTTTATAATCATTGATAAAACCTTCTCTTTTTAAAATTTTAGAAATTTCTATTTTCATTTTAGATGAAGGCATTTCAACTTCTTTATATCGCATAGCATTGGCATTACGAATGCGAGTTAGCATATCTGCGATTGGATCTGTTACCATATAATCCTCCTTTTCTTACCAACTTGATTTTTTAACACCTGGTATTTGTCCTTTATAAGCTAGTTCTCTAAAACAAATTCTACAAATACCATATTTTTTAAGTACTGCATGTGGTCTTCCACAAATACTACATCTTGTATATGCTCTAACTTTGTATTTTGGTTTACGACTAGCTTTAATAATCATGCTTTTTTTAGCCATATAATCCTCCTATTTTTTAAATGGCATTCCAAAACCTTTTAATAAATCATGGGCTTCTTCATTAGTTTTAGCTGTTGTTACGAAAACGATATCCATACCTCTTACTTTAACAACATCATCATAATTAATTTCAGAGAATATTAATTGTTCAGTTAAACCTAATGTATAATTACCGCGGCCATCGAATGATTTATTAGATAATCCTCTAAAGTCTCTTACACGAGGTAAAGTAATACTTATTAATTTATCTAAGAAATTATACATATTTTCCCCACGTAAAGTTACTTTACAACCGATAGCTTGGCCTTCTCTAATTTTGAATCCAGCAATTGCTTTTTTAGCTTTAGTAGCTACGGGTTTTTGACCAGTAATAATACTTAAGTCTTTCATAGCAGCTTCTAGCATTTTGCTGTTGTGTGAAGCATCGCCAACTCCGATATTTACAACAATTTTTTCTAATTTTGGAACTTCCATAACACTTTTGTAATTATATTTATTTTGTAATTCTTTAATAATTTCATTATTATATTTTTCTCTTAGGCGGTTCATAATACCCTCCTTCCTTAATCAAGATTTTCGTTAGATTTTTTACTAACTCTAACTTTTTTTCCTGCTTTATTGGTAGTATGGCCTATGCGAGTAGGTTTTTTTGTTTTTGGATCAATTATCATAACGTTTGAAGCATGAATAGCAGCTTCTCTTTCAACGATTGATCCGTTTTGTTGTCCATTTGGTTTAATATGTTTTTTTACCATATTAGCGCTCTCAACAACTACTTTATTTTCATCTTTTAAAATTCGAATGATAGTTCCTTCTTTACCTTTACTCTTTCCGGCGATAACTACTACTTTGTCTCCAGTTTTTAATTTCATAGTTTCCTCCTATAACACTTCTTTAGCTAGTGATACAATTTTCATGAAATCTTTATCACGTAATTCACGTGCTACTGGACCAAAAACACGGGTTCCAATTGGACTTTTGTCGTCTTTAATGATAACGCAAGCATTATCATCAAATTTGATATATGAACCATCTTCGCGTCTTAATCCTCTTTTACTTCTAACAATAACAGCCTTGATTACTTTTCCTTTGCCAACTGTTCCGTTAGGAGTTGCATTTTTTACGGTTCCAACAACTATATCACCAATATTTCCTGTCTTAACTTTACTACCACCTAGAACTCTAATTACAGATATTTCTCTAGCTCCAGAGTTATCAGCAACTTTAAGACGAGTTTCTTGTTGAATCATAATTAATCCTCCTTATGTTTAACAATTATAAAATAATTGCTTTTTCTACCACTTCAACTAAGCAATAACGTTTAGTTTTTGATAGAGGTCTTGTTTCTCTAATACGAACAGTGTCTCCAACGACTGCCTCGTTTTTTGGATCATGGGCAGTGTATTTTTTAGAGTATTTAACACGTTTCCCATATTTACTATCTCTTTTTTGAGTTTCAACTAATACTGTGATTGTTTTATCACAAGCATTACTAACTACTTTACCAATTAATTCATGTCTATTCATAGGTACCTCCTAGTTGTTTAGTTCGCGTTCTTTGATGATTGTTTTCATCTTAGCGACTAACTTTCTTAATTCTCTAATTCTTGAAGGTTTTTCAAGATTTCCTGTTGCTTGGCTAAAACGTAAATTAAATAATTCTTCTTTATATTCGGCTATTTTTTTGTTTAATTCTTCTGTTGACATTTCTCTAATATCTTTAGTTTTCACGTTTTTCACCTTCCTTTTTTACAAATTTACATTTAATTGGTAATTTGTGCATTGCAAGTCTTAATGCTTCTTTTGCTACATCTTCAGAAACTCCACCAATTTCAAATAAAATTTTATTTTTCTTAACAACAGCAACCCATAGTTCTGGTTGACCTTTACCTTTACCCATACGAGTTTCTAAAGGTATTCTTGTTAATGATAAATGAGGAAATATATTAATCCATACTTTTCCACCACGTTTCATATAACGAGTCATTGCAACACGAGCTGCTTCAATTTGTTGTTGTGTAATCCAAGCTCCTTCTAAAGCTTGTAATCCATATTCACCAAAACTTAATTTTGTATTTCCTTTGGCAACTCCGTCATAAGGTAATCTATGAGGACGTCTATACTTAGTTCTTTTTGGTATTACGGCCATCTTTCTTACCTCCCTTTTGAGTCGAATCATCAGTTGAACCTAAAATTTCGCCTTTATAAATCCATACTTTAACACCAATTTTACCATAAGTTGTATTGGCTTCTTTATGAGCATAATCAACATCAGCTCTTAAAGTATGTAATGGAATCATACCTTCAGTATAACCCTCGGTTCTTGCCATATCAGCTCCGCCTAAACGTCCTGATACTGATGTTTTGATTCCTTTTGCTCCCGCTTTCATAACATTTCTAATCGCTCTTTTTTGGGCAATTCTAAATGAAACACGGTTTTCGATTTGGTGAGCGATATTTTCTGCTACTAAAGCTGCAACTAAATCAGGTTTTTTTACTTCCATAATTGAGATTTGAATATCTTCACCAACTAATTTACTTAATTCTTTTTTTAGTTTTTCAATTTCTTCGCCACCATGGCCAATTACGACACCAGGTTTAGCGGTATTGATAATTACATCGGTCTTTTTAGCTGTTCTTTCAATTAAAATGTTAGCTACAGCCGCATCTTTTAATTTCTTACTTAAATATTTACGAATTTTATTATCGTTTAATAAGTATTTTGAGAAATCTTTGTTATCAGCATACCAAGTAGATTCCCAAGTTTTATTGATGCCTATACGAAGTCCGATTGGACTAACTTTTTGACCCATGTTTTTCCCACCTTTCTTTATTTATTATCACTTACAACGATTGTGATATGGCTAGTTCTTTTTTTGATTGGATCAACATATCCACGTGAACCAAAATTCATTCTTTTCATTACTAATCCACCATCAATCATTGCTTTTTTTACTATTAAATCTTCTTGTTTAAGTCCTAAATTATTAGTAGCATTAGCAGTAGCACTAGTTAATACTTTTCTAATTAAGCGTGCTGCTTCTTTGTTTAGATTAGCTAAAATAACATCAGCTTCTGCTACACTTTTACCACGTATTAAATCTATAACTAAACGAGCTTTACGAGGGGCTATTCTTACGTTTTTAGCGATAGCTCTTGCTTCCATTTGTTACTCTCCCTTCTTGGTAATTATTTTTTACCTTTATCATCACCGTGTCCACCAAATTTACGTGTTGGTGAGAATTCACCTAATTTATGTCCAACCATATCTTCTGTTACATAAACAGGAATAAATTCTTTACCATTATGAACAGCAAATGTGTGTCCAATAAATTCAGGATAAATTGTTGAACGGCGAGACCATGTTTTAATAACTTCTTTTTTCCCACTTTCGTTAACTGTTTTTACTTTTTTCATTAAACTTTCATCAACGAATGGGCCTTTTTTTAGACTTCTTGCCATCTAATCAATCCTTTCAACTATTTTTTACGACGACGTACTATAAGTTTGTCGCTACTCTTTTTATTTTTACGTGTTTTATAACCAAGTGCTGGTTTACCCCAAGGTGTAACTGGTCCTTTGCGTCCAACTGGAGCTCGACCTTCACCACCACCATGTGGGTGATCATTAGGGTTCATAACAGAACCACGAACAGTTGGTTTAATTCCCATATGTCTAGTTCTGCCTGCTTTACCAACATTAACTAATTCGTGATCTTCGTTTCCTACTTCACCTACTGTAGCTCTATTAGTAGCAATTACTTTTCTAACTTCGCCACTAGTCAATCTTAATAAAACATATTTTCCTTCAAATCCTAAGATTTGTACTGAACTACCAGCTGCTCTAGCCATTTGACCACCTTTACCAGCTTTTAATTCAACATTATGTACCATTGTTCCTTCTGGAATTTTATTAAGTGGTAAATTATTTCCTACTTTGATATCAGCATTTTCTCCTGATTCAATTTTGTCACCAACTTTTAATCCTTTAGGAGCAATTATATATCTTTTTTCACCATCGGCATAACTAATTAATGCAATATTAGATGTTCTGTTTGGATCATATTCGATTGAAGCTACAGTACCGATTATGCCATCTTTATTTCTTTTAAAATCGATAATACGGTATTTTCTTTTTGCTCCACCGCCACGATGTCTAACAGTTATTTTACCTTGGTTATTACGTCCACCTTTTTTTGTTAAGGTAACAGTCAATGATTTTTCTGGAGTTGTTTTAGTGATTTCGTCGTTAACTAATTTTGACATACCACGTGTTCCATTAGTCATTGCTTTAAATGTTTTAACTGCCATAGTTTCCTCCTTATTAGTTTAGTTCAATTGAACTTCCATCTTTTAATTTAACAATAGCTTTTTTTACTTTGTTTGTATATCCTGTATATTTACCAACTCTTTTTTTTCTTGGTCTTACAGTTACCGTATTTACACTTTCAACTTTAACATTGAATATTTTTTCAATAGCTTGTTTAATTTGTATTTTGTTTGCCTTTGGATCAACACTGAATGTAATTGTATTATAATTTTTAGCTAAATCACTAGATTTTTCAGTCATGATTGGGCCTTTAATAATATCTCTATAGCTTTGCATTAAACAAGCACCTCCTCTAATTTTTTAACTGCTTGTTCAGTGATAACTAATGTATCTGCATAAGTTATGTCATACACATTTAATTCTTCAACAGTTAATACTAAAACATTACTTAAATTTCGACTACTTAAAATCAAATTATCATTTAATTCTTCAACAACGAATAAAACTTTTTTATCTACTTTTAAGTTGTTTAAAATTGCTTTGAAATCTTTTGTTTTATTTGTTGTTTCTAATTTATCGATAACAATTAATTTGCTTTCGATTGCTTTATAAGCTAAAGCCGATTTTAAAGCTAAACGACGTTCTTTACGATTCATTTTTATTGCATAACTTCTTGGATGTGGTCCAAATACAATTCCACCTTTGATCCAGTGTGGAGCTCTAGTAGATCCTTGTCTTGCACGACCTGTTCCTTTTTGTCTCCAAGGTTTTCTTCCACCACCTGATACTTCACTTCTTGTTTTTGTATCAGCAGTTCCTTGTCTAAAGTTATTTCTTGCTAATCTTAAAGCATCGTATAAAACTGCATCATTTGGGTCAATTCCCCAAATTTCTTTGTTTAATTTGATGTCGCTTACTTTATCACCTTTAGTATTTACAATTGTTATGTTTTTCATATTATGCCTCCTCGCTTTCATTTGCTTCTGCATTTTCTAAAGCGTCAGCAGGTGCTTCAGTAGCTTCAGTTGTTTCGTATGAAATTAATTCTTGTTTTTCGTTTACTTTACCGTTTGCTTTAACAGCAGATTTAATAATTACTAAGCTGTTTTTTGCTCCTGGTACATTTCCTTTAACTAATAAACAATTGTTTTCTAAATCAACAGCAATTATTTCTAAGTTTTGGATAGTAACGGTTAATGTTCCCATATGTCCTGGTAATTTTTTACCTTTGAATACACGCATTGGACGCATTGTTCCCATTGAACCTGGACCTCTGTGGTATTGTGAACCATGTCCCATTGGTCCTCTTGATTGATTGTGGCGTTTAATAACACCTTGGAACCCTTTACCTTTAGTAGTTCCAGTCACATCAACAACTTCGCCTTCTTCAAAAATATCAACTTTGATTTCTTGACCTAAGGAATAATTGTTGATATCTACACCTTTAATTTCTTTAAAGAAGCGCTTAGGTGTAGTTTTTGCTTTATTGGTGTGTCCAATAGAAGCCTTTGTCGCTAACTTTTCACGTTTTGTATCAAAACCCAATTGAATTGCTTCATAACCGTCATTTTCTTTAGTTTTGATTTGTGTTACAATGTTTGGCTCTACAGAAATAACAGTTACTGGAACTACTTTATTAGATTTTGTAAATACTTGCGTCATTCCAATTTTACGACCTAAGATTCCTTTCATAATTTCTCCTCCTACATTTTAATTTCAATATCAACACCGCTTGGAATATCTAAATGAGTTAATGCCTCAATAGTTTCCTTACTTGGGTTTTTGATATCAATTAGTCTTTTGTGTGTTCTCTTTTCAAATTGTTCACGACTATCTTTGTATTTGTGAACAGCTCTTAAGATAGTTATTTTTTCGATTTCAGTTGGTAGTGGGATTGGACCTGAAACATCGCCACCAGTTCTTTTAACTGTTTCCACTATTTTCGCACAAGCTTTATCTAATGATTTGTGTTCAAATGCTTTCAACCTAATACGAATTTTTTCTTTAGACATAATATCCTCCCTTCGCCTATATCTCGTATAGACATACTCCGTACAAATAACCCGATACATCTTGTTTTGCTTTTCAACTCAACCTGGTGTATCGGCAACCTTGCACATCTTCGCAGTCACACATTCAAAATTATACAATAAAATTATATGAAAAGCAAGTATTTTTTATCATTTTTTATATTTTTTTTGTAGTGATACAATTGATGTGAAACAATTTGTATATAAAAATAGTGATTCAAGTAGTATAATTGAGTTGAAAACAA
>CALVKL010000018.1 GCA_944332695.1 uncultured Bacilli bacterium | reverse complement strand
TTTGCCCAAATCGGTCGTGTCGAAGCAACAACAGGAGCAACAGGTGTAGAAAGTGAAATTAAAAACATTACAGATATCACTTGCGCTGATGTTGAAGTGGGAGCAGATCAAGTTCAAGTGACAGGGATTTGTCGTAATGCCCAAATTTGGGAACCAAACGATACAGATCATATACAAAACGCTTTAAATTACTATAATACTTCTTGCCGTCCAAGAACTGGTAATGGTACTAGTGTTGAGGACAAAGCAGATTATGATACTGCAGCAACTTGTACAGAATTAAATACAACAACAGCATATCCAACATATGCAATTAGTAGAAGAATTGATATAGCAGATGAAGTTAACGTATATGATGGTCTAGCTTATAATACTTATAAAGAAAATACAGATACTTATGCTAATTATTTAGCCGCTGCTGAAGTAGATGATTTTGATGGTTCAGCATTTAAATTAGTAGAATTTCCATATTTTACTGATACAATGAAAGATATTGCAGGAGCAGAAAGACCAGAATTTATGAGATTAGCTCCTAATAGTATAACGAAAGTAAGAGTATATATTTGGTTAGAAGGCCAAGACATCGATAATTATGATTTTGCTCAATTAGGATTAAAAATTTCAGTTAATTTCGGATTTACTAAAGAAAGACTTGAAGAAGGCGATATTGACTATAATGGACCTAATACCGATATTACTCCGACTTTAAGTCAATAAAAAACTTAACTTTGTTTAAGTTTTTTTATTAATAGTGCAAAAAATGACGAAATATGTTATAATGTTATTAATCGTAGGTTAGTGTAAAGGAAGATGTTATGAAAAGAGTATTAAAAAAAATTCCTAAAATTAATTATATCATTGGTTTATCAGCAATCATATTACTTGCTTCTTTAATGTTACCTTCACTAGCAAGATATGAAAACAGGGTACCTACTACTGATGTTGTTACGTGGGATGGTACTGTTGCGACAAGTTATCGTAAGGGCAGCGGAACTAAAGATGATCCTTATGTTATTGCTAATGGGAAAGAATTAGCTTATTTTGCTGAAATGTTACAAACAAACGATTATGAAAATACTTATTTTGTTTTAAGTAATGATATCGTTTTAAATGATGGTATTTTTGAATATGATGAAACAAATAAAATAACATATAAGTTAAGTAATTCTATATTTTATTTAAAAGAATATACTAATGAATTTTATGATAATGTTAATTATGAAAACGCTAAAATAGGAACTGTTAATTTATTTTCTAGTTTAGATAATTTTAAAGGATATTTTGATGGTAAATTTTATACTATTTATGGTTTATATTTAACTAATAATGATGACTTAGCTTTATTTACTAATTTAAGTGGTGAAGTAAAAAACTTATATGTTGATAATGCGATGATTTACGGCGGTAATAATACAGCAGGAATTGCTAGTAATTCTAGTAATAATACTTTATCTAATATTTTATTTAATGGTTATGTTGTTGGAACTAATACTAAATCTAATAATAAAGAAGTTACTTTATCCGATCAAAATGTAACTGTTAGTAATGAAATTATAGAAAACACAATTACTATTCCTAATTTTAATATTAAAAATATAACTAAAACAACTTTAACAGGAACTATAACTGGTGATGGCATAGTTACTATCAATGGTAGTGAAGTAAGTGGTGATTTTAATCTAGATTTAGGAAATAGTTTAATTAATGAATTAGTAGTTTCTTATACGGCTAGTACAACTACTAATTTTACAATTACTAATTTAAAATATAATATTACTTATAATACTGCTAATACATCAGGAATTATTGGCTTAGGAAACAATGTAACTTTAAATAATGTAATTAATAAAAGTATAGTTTATGGAAATATAAATGCATCAGGAATTATTGCTTCTGCTACTAATGTAACGATTAATAATTCTTATAATATTGGTTCAATAAATGGTAATGTTTCATCTGGTATAATTAGTAATACTAATGAAACTATTAATCTTAATAAAGTTTATAACAGTGGAACAATTGTTGGTGATAGCAAAGCAGGATTAATTAATGATATTACTAATAGTACCGTCAATATCACAAATACATTTGATGCCCAAGATAGTACTTTTAGTGTTAATAATATTACTAATTCTACAGTTACAATTAATAATTCTTATGCTATTAATAGTAATCCAATTAATGGTACTAATGAAACTAATTTTATAACCACAACACTAACTAATTTAAATACTAAAGAATATATTATTAATAATTTATATTTTAATGAATTTATTGATCATAATGACTTGAATATTAATCCTAATAATCTTTGGATTTATGAAGAAGATAGTTTACCTATTTTGTATATTGATGATATAAAAAATCCAATTGCTAATATTTATGTTGGAACTTATACTTGGAATAACTTAGGAATCAGCTCTAATTTAATTTACTTTGATTCCAATATAACTTTTAGTATTGAACAAATAGATAATTTAAGACCTTTAGAGGAAATAAATTATTATATTCATAATTCTCAAACTCCTTTAACTAAAGAACAATTAGAAACGATAACTTGGACTAGTTATCAAGATATAACGCAAATTACAGAAGAAGGTTTTTATATTGTTTATGCTAAAGTAATTGATAGTAATAATAATATAATTTATTTGAATACTGATACTTTAGTTTTAGATAAAACTAATCCTACTGTTACAATAAATTTAAATGATACTATTTGGAACAGTTATAATGATAATATAAATTATTTATATATCAATCAAAATACTAATTATAGTATTAATGTTAGTGATAATTTATCTGGTATTTCAAGTGTTGAATACTATGTTACTAATGAACTATTAACTTTAGAACAATTAAACAATGTAACTTGGACTAATTATGTCAATCCTTTAACAATTGATACTTTGGGAACATATATTATATATGCTAAAGTAGTTGATAATTGTGGTTATATAACTTATGTTAATAGTGATTATATTATTTATAATGGTTATAGTTTAAATAGTTTAAAAGCGGGTTATAGTAATGAAGATGCTAATTATATTAGTGATTTATCTAGTGTCACTTTAAATTTTACCTATCAAGATGATAATGTTTTAAATAGTAGTGAAACTCATAATATTATTTCCAATGTTTTATTGCCTACTAATACAATAATTACTTTAATTTTTAATGATAAAGTTTATACTTATAAAACAACTACTTATAATTATGGTTATGATACTAGCTGTGAAACTGATGATTGTAAATATGCTACATATCCTTTTACTTTATTTAAAGAATTAGGAAAAGCAAATGATACTTATTATGTAGAACAACCAATAGCTATTAATGAAAATATTACAATTAATTTTGATTTTAAGGAAGCAGAAATAAATAAAAATTATGAAAATATTACTCTATCTTTAGCAATTAAAAACAACAATATTGTCAGAGACACTTTAGCTAATACCAAAAAGTCTTTCAGTATTATTGATTCTAGTAGTTCTAATTTATATTTAAATACCGATTATAGTAATCAACCGATTCAATATAATAGTAATTCTACAACTGAAATAAATATTAATGCAGGCTTAACTTATAGTACAATCAATGGTAATAAAATTTACGATACAATTAATGAAAATAAAATTATCGGTTTAGCTATCAAATTAGTAGATAGTGAAAATAATATAATCCCTAAAGAAAAATTAAAAAATCTTCGTTTTAAAATTGGCGATAAAGATTATTCACCTAGTGATGATGGCCTTGTTAGAATTAACCTAGAAAATGGTATTAATTCAACTAATACTACATTAACTATCATAACTTATGAAGATGAATCCAATTTAACTGATGGTAATTATTCATTTGTTATTAATAGTTATTTAGCTGATGATGGAATGTATACAAATAATTATAGTACTGATGCCATAACAATACCAGTTAGTGTTAGTAATTATGTTGAAGCTAATTATAATTTTGATGTTTTATTTGATAGTAATTATAAAGTAATAAATGGTAATGTTACTTTAGACTTAAGTATATTACAAAATGGAACAACTAATGGTAGTATTCGTGTTTCATTGTATAAAAAAGACCAATTAACTGCTTACAATCAAGATTATACTTTAATTAATTTAGGTGATTATATTAATGATAATTTCACTTTAGTCAAAGAAAATGTTTATAATCTAATTGAAAATCCAAAAGAATATAATAATACTTTAGAAAGCTATAATAATGTTAAAATAAATTTAAATTCAACTAATTTAGAAAATGGTGGGTATAAATTAATGTTTGAATTATTTGATGGTGATCAAAGAGTTGGCGTTATTGAAAAGAAATTTATAGTAAGATAGGAGAATAAAAAATGAAATATAAAGTTTTAATTGTTTTATTTACCTTAGCTTTATTATTGTTCAGTTCAGGCATTACTTATTCGATATTTTATTCGAATACTAATGGTATGGTTGATCAAAAAATAGCTAAATTTGTTTTCGATGCCCAGAAATTAGATAGTTTAAGTTTAGAAATTGATGATTTATATCCTGGCAGTAGTAAAGAATATCTATTTTCCGTTAGTAATAATTATCAGACTACTAAAAGTGATGTTACTTTAGAATATCAAATAAGTATTAAAACATATCATTTTATGCCACTAGTTATTGAATTATATAAAATAGAAGATAATGAGATTTTATTATTAACTTGTGACGAAACAAGCAGTCGTAATCAAGATAAGGAATTAGTATGTAATTCTAGTATTCAACAGATGAATTATGATCAAGAAATTCTCGATAATTATAAAATAAAATTAACATTTCCTTCTTCTTACAATACTTTAGAATATACGGATTTAGTTGATTTTCTTGATGTTGAAATAAAAAGTTGGCAGAAATTAGGGTGATATAAATGAATAAAAGTACAAAATATTTAATTTTAAGTGTTTTAATTTTAGGTGGTATTTTATTATTCACTTATGGCTTTAGTTTTGCTCGCTATGTTTCATCTTCAATTTGGAACCATTATTTACAAGCCAAAGGATTTTACTTTACTAGTGATACTTTAAGTAAAGATGTTATCAATAACATTTGGGATGGTAATAGTATTCATTTTGATATTAAAAATAATCTAAATGATTTAGTAGCAACAGAACAAGATATAAAATATCAAGTGACTTGTAATATTATTGAATCGGATGTTGCTAGTCAGTGTTATGTTAATGGGACTAATTCTAATACCTATATAGGTACTTTATCTAGTGATTATTCTTGTATTAATGAAACTAGTGATGGTGTTGATGTAAGTAATTTTGATAAAACAACTTGTGAAATAGAAGGATATCGTTATATAGCGGTACCTACTAGTAAAGAATTATATTTCGATATTATAGGTGATGTTAATGATGCTAAAGTTAATATTACAGTTGAAAGTACAAGTCCTTATAGCAAAACTATAAGTGGTGATTTTATCCTTCATAAAGACCAAAGTCAGGTAGGTGATATTCAATTACAATATCAAGATAATTTACTAATTATTACTAACTCTTATGATTTAGATAAAGAAATAACCATAAGTTGGGATTCAAGTAAATTAAGAATTATGGAAGAAACTAATTCATTTACATCTTATCAAACTGATAGCGAAGGCTATATTAATGAAATAACATTAACTATTACTAAAAAAAATAGTTTAAGTTATCGGTTTTATGAAATAAGTGAAGTAAATACTAATGACTTTTCTTTAGTTGAATAGTATTGTATTTAGAAAAAAAATGTGTTATTATTAAAGTAGGAGGTTAAGATGAAAGTTTTAAATGCAGTAAAAAAAATATTATTAATTATTATCGGTGTTGTTTATTTTGCTTTTGCGTTATTTATGACCATATTATTATTAAATCAAAATGATTATGGTATTACTGAAATAGACGGAAAATCACTTGTAATTATTAATGATGAAATAAGTAATGAAAAATACCAAAAAGGTGATTTAGTTGTTGTTCAAAAAACCAAATTTGAAGATTTAAAAGTTGGTGATGAAATATTCACTTATCGTGACGTTAATCAAACATCTTATCAAGTAACAATTGGTGTTATTGGTGAATTATACCCTGATGATGAACAATTAGCTTTTGAAAATGGTGATGGTTTTTCAATTGATTTTGTTTTAGGTAAAGCAGTTAATAGCTATAATGGAATTGGCACCTTTTTAGACCTTATTCAATCACGTTGGGGATTCTTATTCGTTGTTTTAGTGCCTTGTTTCTTAATATTTATTTATGAAATTTATGCATTAATTGTTGAAGTTAAATATGGTGCGGAAAAAGAAGATTAATAAATCTCTTTTTTTTATTAAGATGACTTAGATAGTTATAAAATAAGAGAAAGAAAAAAAGCAAAAACATTAAAAATTACCACAAAACTGTCCGTTAAATGTTCTGACACTCAAAATAACAAATCTGTGCTATTGAAGAAGTGAAATCCAATGGATAGTAGTAATCGAGAAATATATAAAAAAAGGAAATATTAGAACAAAATTTAGAAGAAACATTTGTAAATATATGAATTAAGGATAATACCCTTTATTTAATTGAAGCTCAAATAAAGGGGTAAAAAAAACTTATATTATATTAGCATTTTTTAAAATACACAAATAAATATTTTAAAAATAGATTAATAAATATTGTCAAAATATGTCGGATATGGTAAAATTATATATAGTAGAATAACCTGGGATAGGATGATATTATGAATATAAAAAAGATATTTGAAAAAATAACAAACATTATAATGAATGTCTTGATTTTTATCTTTGGCATAATTTTATTAATTTCAATATATAACAATATTCAAGTAAAATTATTAGGAAATGATTACGCTTCTTTTTTTGGCTATTCACTATTTGAAGTACAAACGGGAAGTATGTCGGGAACTATTGAAGCAGGGGATTGGATTGTTGTAAAATATGAAAAAAATATTGAAGTTGAAGATGTTATAACCTTTAAACAAAATGGTGAATTCATAACACATCGTGTTATTGAAAGTTATAATGGAACTTATATCACCAAGGGCGATGTCAATAACACTGAAGATGAACCGATAAGTAAAGAGCAAGTAGTAGGAAAAGTGGTAAAAGTATTATCAGGATTTGGTATCATTCGCAGTACTTTATTTAATCCATTTGTTTTAATAGCTTTAATTATAACCTTATACTTAATAAACTTTGCTTTTAAAAATACTAAAAAAGATAATAAAGTAGGGAAGATGGATGCATTTATGGAAAAGACAATAGAATTAATTAAAAGATTTTTCAAAAATATTATAAAAATTATTAAAAATAAATTAAATGAGAAACAAATAAAAATAGAACCTAAAGAGATTAAAGAAGAAAGTATTAAAGTACAAGAAATAAAAGTTGAATCAGAACCATTAGTTGAAAAAGAAGAAATTGAAGAATTAGAAAATATAGAAATTCCATTAGAAGATATGGATAAAACAATGTATTTTAGAAAAATAACTGTTGATAAAGATGAAATAGAAAGTGCTTATAATAAAATTGAAATTGAAGAAGAAGTAGAAGAAATAAATGAACTTCCTAAAGAAGAACCAGAAAAAGAAGTTGAAAAGAATTTAGAAATGATTCAAAAAAGAAAAAAATTTAAAAATGTTATTGAAAAAATAATGTATATCAAAAATGAAGAAATAAAAGAAATGTTAGATATTTTAAATATGGATCAAAAGTTAAAAACTAATGAACCAACTATCAGAGAAACATTATTAAAATCTTATATTGATGCTAAATACTATAATTTTTGTGGAGATGTTAATGTTGAATACAACGGAAGAAATATGAACACAAGAATTGAATCAGCATTAAAAAATGTTGCTGATAAAATGATTAAACAATATAAAGGTACAGACAAAGACTATAGTGATAAAGTGAAAAAATACCTTAATTTATTTATTTTAATTATGCATCTAGAAGTGACATATGTAGTTATAGATGATTTACAAGTTAAAAAGCAAACTTATAAAAATAAAATTATAAAAACTTTAAGTGGTGATGTTTTAACACCGAACTTATTAAAAACGTTAATAACGGGGTTAATTAAAACACAAAGAAAACATCAAAGTATGGTTAAATACATTTTAGAAAAATTAGAAACTAATACTTTTAAATTAGAGTTTCATCAATTAAGTGCTAAAAATATTTATGGAGTTGAATTAATTCATAATCTTAATTTTAGTAAAGTTTATAGTGATTATATAGTAGATAAAACATATCAAGAAGGAATTGTTGCTGAAGATAAAATAGCTGTTTTAATTAATTTATTATTAATACAAGTTGTTAAAGATATGTTAGAAGCAGATTTTAATAAAAAATATATCGTATATATACCAAATAGTTTATATGATAAAGAAAGTAAATTGGATAATATTTTTGAAATATTTGAAGATGAATATGCTAAAAACAACATAGTTGTTTTAACAAAATATGAAGATTTAAATAAAAAAATAATTAAAAAATATGTTAAAGAAGGTTACCACATTGCAATTAATTTAGGTGATAATGAAATTAAAGCTAAAGATCAAGGATGTATAGAGCTTATGGATTATATCTTTATTGATAAAAAAGTAAAGAAAAGTCTTTTAAATTCAATCGATGTTTTAGCTTCAATTCCAGAAAACTTACACGCCAGAGTAATTTATGATGACATTGCAAGCAAAGTTGGAGATTTATGGGGGGATAAGTAATGAATACATTTTTTAGATTTTTTTACGAGTTTATATCAGTATTTTTTGATGGCCTATTTAGTGCCTTTAAAGGTTTTTTTACTGGAATAAAAAATATGTTTAATTTTGGTGAATACAGCAAAATCATTAATAGTTATAAGGATTCCTTTAATGGAGGAGAAAAAGTATTTGTTGTTATTACAGTAATAATTTTAGTAATTATTGTGTTAATTGTGGCATTTTTAATATTCTTATTCATTCGTAAATTAGTGCGTAAAGTTAATACTAATTTAAGTAAAGATCAATTATTAAATGAAATAGCTAATTTAAATGATCAAGTAAATAAATTAATGAAAGAAAAAGACGAAATTATGGCAATGAAAGTTTCACAATTAGGACTTAATCCAGAAGAAGAAAATAATCAAGAAGAAAGTGAAAAAGCTGAAGAACCAGTTGATGAAGGGGATCCATCAATTAGATTCCCTAAATTGGTGGCTATTGATGAAGCTTATGCTAATTATCAAATTAAAAAATATGATAATAATTTCACTTTAGCAGAGTTAATTGAAAATTTTAGATGCTTTGCAGCAAGTCAATTACATTTATACTATGATAACAGTATTTTAAGACCATTTTTCGGTGGCTTAGCTTGTGGTAAGTTGATTATTTTACAAGGTATCTCTGGTACCGGTAAAACTTCCTTAGCTTATGCTTGGGGAAAATTTGTAAGTCAAGACTCATGTGTTGCTTCAGTTGAGCCATCTTGGCGTGACAAATCAGATTTCTTAGGATATTTTAATGAATTTACTAAGAAATTCAATGAAACAAAAGCATTAGGAGAAATATATACTTCGACTTTTGATGATGATGTCCATACAATTATTTTAGATGAAATGAACTTGGCACGTGTTGAATATTATTTTGCAGATTTCTTATCAATTTTGGAAATGCCAAGTCGTGACGAGTGGATTGTTGACTTAGTATCAAGTGGTTGGCCTAATGATCCTAAAAAAGTTATCAATGGAAGATTAAAACTACCAGGAAATATTTGGTATATTGGTACAATTAACAATGATGATTCAACATTTATGGTTACTGATAAAGTATATGATAGAGCTATGCCAATTGATATTAATATCAAAGTTGAACCATTTAAATGTCGGGAACAAGATGCTGTTAACATTAATGCTAGTTTTTTAGATTCTTTATTCTTAGAAGCAGCTGATAAATTTCCTGTTTCAGATAAAGGATTAAAAGATGTTGAAGAAATAGATAATTATGTTATCGAACATTTTAGAATTTCTTTTGGTAATCGTATTATGAAACAATTAAATGTGTTTGTTCCAGTCTATGTTGCTTGTGGAGGAAAAGAAATAGATGCAATCGATTACTTCATAGCTAAAAAAATATTGAGAAAATTTGGCCAATTAAGTGTTGCTTTAATACGTGATGAAATAGATCCTTTTATTGCTTATTTAAATAAAAAATTTGGTAAAGGTGTTATGAAAGAATGTATTGCGGATTTACAAAATATTAAAAAGAGTGTATAGATAGGGGATGATATATATGGATAGTGTTTCACTAGAACCAAACAAACAAGAAAAGGAAAATAATAAAACATTTTTAAAAAAATTAGAATCACAAATGGCTTATAAATCAGATTATTCTGGTGATCTAATATCATTTGATTGGATTGATGAAATCGAAGCAGCATGTCCATATATTGATTTAATTGTTAGGAACCCTAAGTTTGCTCTTATTCGTGAAGAAAATGTTGTTAAAGTAGAAAAAGCTAAAAAAATAACTGTTGCTAGTGTCAAGAATTTAGCTAAACATACAGAAAATATTAACAAAGTTAATAAAAATAAGGATGTTGAAGTAAAAAAAATTCTTGACGTTAGGAATGAGGAAACTTATAACATATATGAAAATAGGCTTCTTTATACTTTAATCGATCAATTAGTTCGTTTTGTTTTAAAAAAAGAAGAATTATTAAATAATTTTGAGTTGAGTGATAATAAGCAATTAGAATATGCCGCTACTACTGAAAATAAATTTGAGAAGTTAAATATTGAAGTAAAAATAACTTCTAAAGTCTTACCTTCAGTAGTAGTTGATAAAAACATTCAAGAAGAAATAAAAAAAATCAAACAAAGAATTAAACGAATTAAGCAATATTTTTCTAGTTGGGAAAAAAGTGAAATGATTAAAGCTTTAAATAAAGCACATGTTCCTTTTGTTAATCCCCCAATTAAGAAAACAAATATTATATTAAAAAATCCTAATTTTAGAATTGCTGTTCAATTATGGGAATTTATAACTAATTATGATTATGAAGATAAAGATGATAAAAAAGAAAATATTGATGATGACGCTAATGATATTTTAAAAGGATTTTTAGATCATTCTTTTCTAATTGACTATTTAGTATTAGATTCGATGGTTTCTTCAAAAAGAGAACAAAAAAAGAAAATGGCACAACATGCTATATTGTTATTAACAGAAGAGTTAAAACGAATTGTTAATTTACTTATTAGTTGTGGTTATAAAATAACTGAAGAAGATATTTTAAAATTAATTGCTAAAGAAATTAAAGATGATAGTTCTAACCGTTTAGTTGGTACTGATGATGTTAAGAAAAAATTCAAAAGTGCTATGGAGGAATATTTGGAAAGGACACGAGAATACTTGTAGTGATATGATGAAAAAATTAAAAAATAATAAAGTTTTTAAAATAGTTAAAATTATCTTAAATGTTGTTATAGTTTTATTTGCTATCTTATTTTTATTAGTTGTTTGTCTACAACGTTTTAGTGACAATAAGTTATCATTATTTAATTATCGAATATTTACGGTTATATCTGGTAGTATGGAACCAAAATATGAAATAGGTGACGTTTTAATTGCTAAAGAGGTTGAACCTTCAAAAATAAAAGAGGGTGACGCAGTTAGTTACTTAGGTAATAGTGGTAGTTTTAAAAATCGTGTTATAACCCATGAAGTTATTGACATTGAACAAGATGCTGATGGTAAGTATATATTTCACACTAAAGGAATTGCCAATCCAGCTGAAGATCCAATAGTTTATGAAGATCAATTATTAGGAATAATTGTGTATAAATCAATTATTTTATCATTTATTTATAAAATTGTTGCAACACCAATTGGGCTTTTTTTACTTGTGGTATTACCAATTTTATATATCATTGGTTCTGAAATAATTGGTGCGATGTTAAGAAAAGAAGAAGAAAGAAGAAGAAAAGTATAAAAAGGAGGTAATGACAAATGAATAAAAAGCATAAAGCATATCTAAAATTAAATCTTATGTCTTTGTTTTTTGTCGTTGTCTCTTTTATATCAATAACCTTAGCTTGGTTTGCTTATAGTGGTTTGGTACGAGTCAAAACTGAAGTTAATGTTAAAGCTTGGTATATAGATTTTAAGCAAGGGAATACTAGCGTTTCTAATGATATTGTTATTTCTTTGTCAGAAATTTATCCAGGAATGGAAACAATCAGTGAAATAATCGATATTCAAAATTTAGGAGATTCTGATGCTGAAATAAAATATGAAATTATATCAGCGCGTATTTTTGATGAAGAAATTGATGTTTCTAGTTTAGAAGAAGGATTAATTAATGATAAATTATCCCAACAATATCCTTTCCATATTAATATTGGCATAACTGATTATCATATTGCTGCTAAAACTGGTAGTGGTGCATTTGAAGTATCAGTATCTTGGCCCTTAGATGCAGATAATGATAAATTAGATAGCATTTGGGGAAATGCTGCTTATCAGTTTCAACAAGAAGAAGAAAATAAAAAATTGGCTGATCCTGATTATGTCGTTCGTTCAGCTTTAAAAATTGTTATTAGTGTCACGGTTGAGCAATATATAGAAAGTAATGAATCCCCAGATCCTAATTATGAATTAGGAGATACTGTTTTATATGATGTTGTTAATAATCAAGTTTGTGATCAAATAAGTGATACTTGTCTTAAAACTTATGTTATTGATGCGAATAATAAAATAGGGGATCCTAACGTAAGTTTATTACCTAGTTTATACCGTACTTATGAATCAAGTAGTTATTCTAATTATAATACTACTTTAAATAATATTACTTCTAGTTGGAATGTATCGACAAGACCTTTAGTTGTTGATGATTTGTTAAATATAATTTCTAATGATGTTATTGATTCTAAATTAGTTAGACCTAATTTATCTGATGTTATAATTGGTAATTTAAATTATCCAGATCGTATAACAACAATGATTAATAATGCTGTTAGTTATGATGGATATTTTACATTTAATAACGAGCGTTTTAGTGATTTATCAAGTAATAAGTGTTATTGGCTTAATAGTGAATATGATATTAATAAAGCTTTTGCTTTTGAAAAAATAGATGATACAACTTCTAAGATATATGGTAACAATAAAACTAATAATTGTAGTGTTATTCCAGTAATTATAGTTGCTAAGTCAAATTTAGGAAATTAAATTCCTTTTTTATATAAAATAATATAATTAAACAGGTGGTAGTAATGAAGAATTTAAAAAACACAATTTATATTTTGATTTTAATTATAATGATTGCTATCCCTTTTTTTAAATTAATGTCATATTTTTTATATCTACTAGGTATAATTGAATCATCATTCGATTTAAATCAGGTTTATGTATTGTGGATAAGTATCCCTTTTTTGTTAACTACTTATATTTATGGCATTATTACCAAAGAAATTAAAACTAATTATTTTGATTATTTAATATATGGTTTAATTATTTTAGCTATTATTTCGACTATTTTAGCAGTTAATATTAAAACTTCTATTTTTGGAATTGACAATCGATGGGAAGGGTTATTGTCTTTATTAAGCTATTATTTGTTATTTTTAAATATTAAAAATTTAGATGAAACAAAAATAAAAAAAATCTTTTATGTATTTATTATATTAGGTGTTTTTCAAGTAATTTATTCCGTTTTACAAGTTTATACTTCTTTTGGTTTTGTTAAAGATTTTTCAAAGCCATATATGGCGATGGGGTTATGCGCCAATCCCAATTTTTTGGGTAGTTATATGGTTATGTTATTATTAATAAGTTTAACTTTATATTTAACTAGTAAACAAAAACAATTTTTTATTTTGACGATTCTTTTTTATATAGGATTGTGCTTAGCTAGTTCAACGGGACCATTTTTAGGTTTTGTTTTATCTTTTATATTTTTAATAATTGTTTATTTTAAAAGAATAAATTTTAAAAAAGTGTTATTAATTAGTAGTATATTTATTTTATTATTTTTTATAATTGATTATTCAAATGGTATTTTATATAACGATTATAGTAATACTAAAAATTATCGTAAATATAATATTCATGATGAAATAGTTGATACCGTTCAAAACTATATAGATACTACTTCTAAAAATGAAGAAAATAGTCGAATTAGGCTGTGGAGAAATTTAATTCCGGTAGCTAAAAAGTATTATTTATTTGGTGCGGGATTAGATAATTTAGCTTTTGTTTACCCTAGTCATATTGGAGGACCTACTTATGATAAAGCCCACAATATTTATTACCATACTTTATTAACTAATGGAATATTTGCTTTAATTTTATATTGTGGCATATGTTTAATTATATTTTTAAAAGGATTTAAATTTAAAAATAATTTTTATATCGCTTTATATATGGCTTTTGTTGCTTATTCAATTCAAGGATTTGCCAATATAAGCGTTATTGATGTAGCACCATATTTTTTCTTAATATTAGGAGCTTTAACAACATATAAAAACGCATCTTTAAATTGATGCGTCTAATTTTTGTTCAAAATTAATCGTCGCTTTTATTTGTAGGTTAGTATTATTTGTCGTTGCATCATAAGCAACATTAGTATCTTCAGTATCGGTCATTTGTTCACCGACACCTTCAAACCATTCAAAATAAACTCTAATTGTAAATGTTTCATGACTATAGTTTTCGATAGTATTATTGAAATCTAAACTTCCTTCGATTGCATTATCACTAACAACGATAGTTTGAATTTCATCCCCTTCAGTATAAGTACTATCTAAAATAGCATATTTAGTAATCATTAAATCGGGCATATTCTCATTTAATACTTCTAGTGTTATTGAATAATTAAATGAAACACCAACATTAGTAGGATTAACGTCAATATCAAAATATCCTTTTGAAGATGGAGCAATAGTATTATTATTTACAAATTCATTTTCTTCGATAACAGGAACTAAATTGATTGATGAAGAAGTATTATTAGTTATATCATTTTCGTTAACAAGAATTTGCCATTTAGCGAATAACAAGTTTAAATCACCAGTTGTATCAGCAACATAACGTGAATAAGTATTACTCATTAAACTAAGCGTTAAAGATAAAGATATAAATACTAACAAAATTTTCAATTTTTTCTTCATTATAATCCCTTCTTTCCTTCACACTTTTATTATACACACATCAACATAAAATAGCAACAAATAAATGTAAAATTAGGATTTAAAAATGTAAACAAATGTAAAATAGATTATAAAACAGGGAAAAATGATGTAAAACAAAAGTATTTAAAATCCAAATAACATATTTTATTTACATTTTTAAATGTAAATGATGAATAGAAAGGAAATGACAAAAATGAAAAAATTATTAATTTTACTAATAATTTTATTGTGTGGTTGTGATAAAGATATATATGAACAAATAACAGCAAAAGAAGCATATAAAATGATAACTGATAAAGAAACAATTATTTTAGATGTTAGAGAAGATAATGAATATAAAAAAGGTCATTTAAAAAATTCTATTAATATTCCTTTTGATGAATTAGAGGAAAGATTCATTAAAGAGGTAACTGATAACAAAAATAAAATAATTATTGTTTATTGTCAATCAGGTAACAGATCAATGATTGCGGCTGAAATATTGTCTAGTTTGGGATTTAATAATATCTATACATTTGGTAGTATTGATGATTGGAATTATGAAATAATTAAATAATTTTATATCAAAAAAATATTAATCTAAATTTTAAAACATATACTTAAATGGGTGAGTATATGTTTTTTAAAAATATTCATATTAGAATTAAAATAGTAATGTTGTTAATTTTCTTTTTGTTTGCATTAATAATTGGCAAAGTGTTTTATATTCAAGTTTTTTCATATAAAAAATTAAATAATTATGCCACAGGTTTATGGAGTAGAAATCTACCGATTGAAGCTAATCGTGGCAAAATATATGATCGAAATGGTGTTGTATTAGCTGATAATATAACAACTACTTCTTTAGTTTTAATACCAAATCAAATAACCGATAAAGAAAAAACAGCTTCTTTAATAGCTCCAATTTTAGGTATAAGTTATGAAGATATGTATGCTCATGTTAGTAAAAAAACTTCGATTGAAAGAGTTCATCCTGAAGGAAGAAGATTAGACTATGAAACGGCTGATAAGATAAGTGCACTAAATTTATCAGGAGTTTATTTATTAAAAGAAAGTAAAAGGTATTATCCTTATGGTGAAATGCTTGCTCATACTTTAGGATTTGTTGGAATTGATAATCAAGGATTATCCGGATTAGAACTTATGTATAATGATTATTTGACAGGAAGTTATGGCGCTATAAAATATTTTAGTGATGCAAAGGGGAATAAATTACAATTATCAGAAATATATGAACAACCGCAAGATGGAATCGATATTTATCTAACTATTGATTATAACATTCAAGTAGCATTAGAACGTGAATTAGATAATGCTATAAGTAAATATAATCCTGATCAAGCTTTAGGTATTGTTATGAATCCTAAAACTGGTGAAGTTTTAGCTATATCATCAAGACCTAGTTTTGATCCAAGTAATTATGAAGATTATAGTACTGAAATAATCAATCGTAATTTACCAATTTGGATGACTTATGAACCAGGAAGTACATTTAAAATAATTACTTTAGCTACAGCGATAGAAGAACAATTAGTCGATTTAGAAAAAGAAAATTTTTATGATAGTGGTGCTGTTAAAGTAGGAGGGGCTACTATCCATTGCTGGAAACATGGAGGACATGGTGCACAAACTTTTTTACAAGTGGTTGAAAACTCATGCAACCCCGGTTTTGTTAATTTAGGATTGAGAATTGGGAAAGAAACTTTATTTGATTATATTGATAAATTTGGTTTTGGTAATGTAACAGGAATAGATTTAAATGGTGAAGCCAATGGTATTATTTTTAATGTTGATAAAATAGGTGATCTGGAACTAGCTACAACAGCTTTTGGTCAAGGAGTATCAGTCACTCCAATTCAACTTTCTGTCT
>CALVKL010000017.1 GCA_944332695.1 uncultured Bacilli bacterium | reverse complement strand
AGGACCAGTAAGTTTAACAATTACTGATGATGCTAGTTTCACAGCTACATTAAATGGTGAAAACTATGTTACTGGTATGGAATTTGAAGATGGCGAATATACTTTAACTGTAATTGATTCTTCATTTAATACAAGCGTTGTTACTTTTACAGTTGATAATGTAATACCAACATTTAATTATACAAATGGTAAAATTGTTAAAGAAGGGACTTTAGTTTTTGATGATGCAAATTTTGATTACATTAAATTATATAATCATATAACTAAAGAAACTGAAATTATTTATGCAAATGAATTTGTTTTTGATGGAAATATAAATGTTGATAATTTAAGATATGATATTACTGGTTGTGATAAAGCAGGAAATTGTACTTCAACATTTAATTTGTATCATGATACTGTTAAGCCAGTGGTTTCAGGTGTTGCTAAAATAGGTAGTAAAGAAGTTCAATTTGAAAATGGTGGAACTTATAAAAAAGTTACATTAAATATTACAGATGGTAGTTTAAAGGAAGTCATTCTTCTTAATAATAATGAAGTTCTTAAAACTTTTAATGATAATTTTAATTCAAGTATAAAAATGGAATTTGAACATACTTCTATAGAAGATGGAAATTATAAAATAAAAGCTATTGATAGGGCCGGTAATTATGAAATTATTGAATTTACAATTGATAATCAAAGACCAATTGTTAATGGAATTAAAGATGGTGAATACTATCAATCAGTAGTGATTACTGTTGATGATACAAGTAAATTAGGTAGTATGCATTTTAAAAGAAATGGCAAAAAATATAATTACGAATTAGGAAAAGAATTAAAAGAAGATGGTAATTATAGCTTTTATATTACTGATGTGGCAGGAAATAAATCAGAAGTAATTAATTTTGTTATTGATAATAATCCAGCTGATTATGATGCAGTAAACTTTAATGTAGTAAGTGGATATAATGATAACGATGGAAAATATTTTTATGCTACTTTTGGTGATGTAATTTATGCTCACATTAGAACTAATGAAGTATTGAGAGAAAATCCTACATTTACTTTAACTATAGGAAATGAAAAAATAGTTTTAAGTGGTGATAAAGTAAATTTCAAAGATGAAGAAAAAGAAGAATATACTTATTTATATAGTATAAACTACGAATTACCACAAGAAGAAAGATTTGAAAATTTACAAAATGTTGAAGTTAAATTAGAAATTAGTAATGTAGTTGATAAAGCTGGTAATGTTACTTTAGATAAAAAAACACAACAAAATATAATAAATATAACTAATAGTAATAAAGTGTTTATTGATACTACAGCACCAGAAATTCATACTTTAGCAATTCAAGGGGGAACTTATAATAAAGATGATAATACTTATTATGCGAATGCTGAAGATTATGTATATGTATACGCTGTATTTAATGAAAAATTAAATGTAGTACCTACTTTAAAAATAGAAGGTAAAGAATATATTATGGATTCTCTACATGAAAATAATGGGACATATAGATATTATTCAAGAGAAGTAAAAGCTGAAAATCTTGAAGAAGGTTTAGTTAATTTCGAAGTTTATGGTTATAAAGATATAGCTGGTAACGAAGGAAGAAAATTAGAAAATAAAGATATTACTTTAAATTCTCAAAGTAAAGTAATTGTTGATACAATAGCTCCAACAATTAGTATTTCTGGTACTGAGGGGTTAAATAAAAATGAATATCGTATTGAGTCAGGTACTCCAATTACTTTAGAAGATATGTTAGCTATAGCAAGTGATGCATCATTTGGTGGAGAAATTAAAATTGAACCAAAAAGAGTTGAATTCTTAGCTCCTGGTAGTGTTATAGAAGACAATATTTATAATTATGATTATAAAGCAAATGGTTTTGATACTAGAAAAGTTGGAAGATATGATATTTATTATCAAGTTACAGATAAGGCTGGAAATGTAAGTGAAGAAAAATTGATGATGTTAGTTATGACTGATACAACAGCTCCTACTGTAGTTATCAATGGTGAAAGAGATGTTTTTGTTGAGTATGGTTCAAAATATACTGAATTAGGTGCAACAATGACAGATAATGTTGATACAACTATTACAAATTTACAACCAACAAAAATTAATTTATATGATTTAAATGGTAAATTTATAAAAGATGTAACTAAAACTGGTGTTGATGCAAATGTTATTGGAAGATATATAGTATATTATGATTATACAGATAAAGCAGGAAATTCATCAAAAGTTAATGGTTTAATTCCATTTGAAGCACAAAGAATAGTTACTGTAAGAGATACTACATTAAAATATAAAACTTTAGGAATCGGTAAAAATGGTAATCCTGCTACTGTTTCTCAATATGTAAAAAATGGTGATTCTATTAGGGTATTAATATACTTTGATGAAGAATTAGCAGTTTTACCAAAAGTAAAAATAAAAGGTATAGAATATGATACACATTTTGCTCCAGATAGCTCTAATCCAGAAATAGGTAATTATGCATATCATTTAGATTTAGATATTACTGAAGATTTAGGATTAGACGAAGGACTTATTACTTTTGAAGTATATGGTTATGAAGATAAGGCTGGAAACAAAGTTTCAGAACCTTTAACAAATGAAGATATTACTTATACTAATAGACTTAGTGCAGTTTATTATGATAAAACAGATGTTGAAGCAAAATTATTATATATTTTAGCCCGTGATGATGCTAATTATAGATTTTCAATCAGTAATGGTGAATATTTAAGAGTAGAAGCAAATTTCAATGAAGAATTACAAGAATTACCAACTTTAACTGTTGGATCTCAATCTATGAAGTTTAACAAATGTAATTTTAATTCAGATAATTCTTTATATGTTTGTGTTGCTGATATGAAAATTAATAATGAAATTGCTAAATTAGTAGAAGGTGAAGTTATTCCATTCGAAGTAACTAATGTTAAAGATTTAGCAGGAAATGAAACTAGTTTTGATAATAGTAATGTAACTAAATATTATCAAAATGGCAAATTAATTTATGATCAAGTAAAATATGAAAATCCATTTGTTAGTATGACTTTTCATAATAGTACAAATTATAAATTAAATGAAGAAAATGGTAATAATGATTTATCTCTTACTGAAGCTAAAATAGGAGATAACGTTAGAGTATTTGTTCATTTTAATCAAGATATCGATATTGAAAACTTCAAACCAACAATTGTTATTGGTGGTGTTGCTAAAGAATTAAATTTGTCTAATATTTATAATGACGGTACTAAAGATTATGGAGCAGATATAACAATTACTAAAGAAATGAATTTAAAACTTAATGAAGAAATTCCATTTGTTATTAAAAATATCGTTTTAAAAAATGGTAATAATTTACCAAACTTAAATCAAGATGATATTACTAGTACAAATTTAAGTGGAGTTATATACATTGGAGAATAAGACATTAATTTGTCTTTTTTCTTTGCAAAAAAATAGTGAGTTAATCACTATTTTATCAATTTACTTTTAATTAATTTTTTAAGAGGGACATAATTACGATACAAATTATAATTACGTTTATGAGTAATCAGTTCAAAATCACCAGCATATTCAACCATTTTTGCACCAAATCCTAATTTAAATTCATCTAAACCAGAATATTTTTCAACATCAACAGTAACATTAGACATGCCACCTAAATTAAATTTAGTATATCCTTGTTTTTGAAATGTTTCAATTATTTTCCAAATCAACAAATGTTTAGAATTGAATTTTTTATAATTCTTATCGTATCCATCCATCAAAATAGTTATTTCTTTATCTTGTTTAACAAGCAAAATACTTGATGTCACAACACCATTTGGATAAATACGTAAAAGTTTAGTAGCTTCAACTAATTCATTTCTATATTTGTGTAAATATTTATCAATATTAATCTTTTTGTTAATTAATTGTCGGTTTTTTTTCTTGTTCATTATTAATTCATTTAAATTATTGCTTTTTTCTTCATATATAGTTAGTTTATTTTGTACATTTTCTAAATAAACTTTTGTGTCTAGTTTGGTGTAATATATTTCGACCATATTTCTTTTAGAAAAAAAATAGTAGCAGTCTTTAAAGTATTCTAGTTTTCGTGGATAATTATGTTTAGTAAATTCATAAAGTTGTTCCAAATCATCAGCCCCACCTTTATATATTTTAATGCCGTTATTAATCGCACTTCTAATTTTAGTTCGATATTTTTTTTTAATATTTTTAAACAAAGTAAATAATGATTGATTCAAATTGATAGTTGCTTCAAAACGTGGCTTTAATGCTTCAAAAAAATTATTGTATCCTAAATGATAATAATCATTACTTTTAAGTGTTTCATAAATTAAATCATATTTGGGATTATTTACTTTAGTTTGATTATCAAAATCGTAAATATTTTTAATAATAAGTGGGTTTATTTTAATCCCCATAACGCCTTTTTTAGATAAATAATCTTTAATTTTTATAGTAAAATCTTTTAGTAAATTAAAGTCTTCATAATTCATTATAAATCCACGCGGAGCATAAGCATACTTAAATCCTTCTTCTTTATTTATTAAAACCAATGTTGCTGCAACAACGATATCTTCTTTAAATAACCCTAATAAAATTGATTTAAAGCCTTGATTACCCATAATCATTCCATATTCAGGAGTTTGGTAAATTGATTTTAATGGATAATTAGTTATAAAATTAATGAATTCTTGGTTGGTTAATTCTCTTAAATACATAATAATTCACCTTTTTAAATTATACCATAATATAGGTAAAATGTCATATAATTAATATTTATTAATATATTTATTTAGGGTGAGATAATGAAAATAGGAATACCAAAAGCCTTATATTATTATTATTTTTTTGATAAATGGCAATATTTTTTTGAGCAGTTAAATATTACATTAGTCACAATTGATACTAATAAAGAAATTCTTGAAAGAGGTAGCGTTTATGCTTCTAGTGAGATGTGTTTATCGTTAAAAATTTTTTTGGGTCATGTTGATTATTTAAAAGATAAATGCGACTATATTTTAATACCTAAAATTGATAATTTTGGTTTAAATGATCAAATGTGTAGTAATTTTAGTTGTTTATATGATTTAGTTAATAATTTATTTGATGTTAAAATATTAACTTATGAAATTAATCATTTAAAGAAGAAATATGAAAAAAGAGGTTTAATTAATATTGGAAAACAGCTAGGCTTTGACAGAAAATCATTATTAAAAGCTTATAATATTGCTTGTCTTAAATATAAAAAGAAAAAAAAGGAATTGTCGATAATTAATCTAAATAAGTTGAATAGCGATAAGAAAAAAATATTAATAGTAGCTCATGATTATAATATTAACGATAGTTTTATTGGTAAAGAAATTATTAAAAATATTGAAAAATATGATTTGGAGATTATCTATAGTCATTTATTTAATGAAGATTACTTGTCATACTATTTATCAAAAAATTTATATTGGAAATATAGTAAAAAAAATGTTGGAGCGATAGTTTTATGCAAGGAAAAAATTGACGGCATAATATTTATTAGTACTTTTCCTTGTGGATTAGATAGTTTAGTAAATGAATTGATGATGCGGAAAATAGAATTGCCATATTTAAATTTAATCATTGATGATCAAGATGCGTTAGCGGGAATTGAAACTAGAATAGAAAGTTTTGTAGATATTATTGAACAAAATTAAAATAGCTTTTCCGCATATGGCTAATTATTATATTCCTGCCCATTATTTATTAGAAAAAATTTTTGATTTTGAAATAATAAATGTTCCTTTAATAACTAGTAAAACGATAGAATTAGGAAATAAACATAGTCCCGAATTTGTTTGCACACCATTTAAATATACTTTAGGAACAATGATTGAAGCATTAGATATGGGAGCTAATGTTTTAATTCAATTTGGAGGTGGCTGTCGTTATGGATATTATAGTGAATTACAAGAACAAATATTAAAAGATTTAGGATACAAATTTGAATTGTTAAATTTAATAACAGCCGGTAAAGCTAATGTTAAGCAAATATATAAAACAATTAAAAGAATTAATAAAAAAATTAATATTATAAAATGTTTATACTATTTGTTTATAACTGTCAAAATGGTAAAATACATGGATAAAATTGATGATTATATTAGACAAAATATTGGTTTTGAAGTAGAAAAAAATAGTTTTAATAAATTGTTAGAAAAAATGCTAGAACAGTTTAAAACCGTTAACAATCCTATTAAACTATATATTTTGTATAAAAAATACTTAAAAAAATTTAAAAAATTAAAAATAAATAAGCCAAAAAATTGTTTGAAAGTAGGTGTTATAGGAGAATTATATACTTTAATGGAACCTTTCAGTAATTATTATTTAGAAAAAGAATTGGCTTCTTTTAATATTGAAATTAAAAGATTTACAAATGTAAATTATTTACTTTTCAAGCATAAAGCAACTATTAATAAAGCTTTAAAAAAATCTAAAAAATATATGAAATACAAGATGTGTGCTGATGCATCTTCAAATGTTTATTGGGCTAAATATTTAGGAACTAATAAATATGATGGTATTATTCATATTAAATCAAGTTTTTGCACTCCTGAAATAGGAGTTATGCCAATACTTGATAAGGTTGCTAAAGATTACAATATTCCTATAATCTATTTTAGCTTTGATGCTAATACAAGTGAAGTTGGTATTAAAACAAGGCTAGAAGCATTTTATGATATGATAGAAATGAGGCGAAAATGAACTGTTATTTAGGTGTTGATATAGGTAGTATTTCAACTAAAGGTGTTGTCATTGACGAAAATAACAACATAATTACTTCTAGTTATATTTGGACTGAAGGTAATCCTGTTAATGCCGTAAAGAATTTGATAGAAAATTTAAAGGAAAAATTAAATGGTTATGCTGTTAAAGGAATTGGTACAACTGGTAGTGCTCGTAAATTAATTGGATTATTATTAAATGCTAACATTGTTAAGAATGAAATAATGGCTCATGCTATTGGTACTTTATCACTTTATCCTGATGCTAAAACTATACTAGAAATTGGTGGTCAAGATTCAAAAATTATTTTACTTAATAATGGAATTATTACTGATTATGCTATGAATACATTGTGTGCAGCGGGAACCGGTTCTTTTTTATCAAGCCAAGCTAAAAGATTAAATATTCCAATTGAGGAATTCGGACCATTATCTTTAAAAAGTACTAATCCCGTTAAAATAGCAGCTCGTTGTACAGTGTTTGCTGAATCAGATTTAATTCATAAAGCTCAACTTGGATATAAAAAAGAAGATATAGTTGCAGGTTTATGTAAAAGTATCGTTTTGAATTACTTAAATAATGTTGGCAAAGGTAAACAAATAAAATCACCAGTTATATTTCAAGGTGGCGTATCTAAAAATGTAGGAGTTTTAAAATATTTTAAAGAGGTATTAAACACAGATGTTATCGTTGATCCTAATAGTCATTTAATGGGAGCTTTAGGAATAGCTATTTTAGCTAAAAAAAATAGTGATGGTAAAATTTATAGTTTAGATATTCAAAATATTAAGTTTTTAACTAAAGCTAATGAATGTAAAGGCTGTAGTAATAATTGTGAAATTTTAAGAATTTATAAAGACAATAAATTAATTGATAGTTGGGGTAATCGATGCGATAAATATATAAAAAATTAAATATTATTCAAAAAGATTAACTAAATAGGTTTATCTTTTTTATATGGTTGTTGACTTTTAAAAATAAATAATATATAATTTAATTGTATATAAAGGTAGGAGAGATAAAGTATGAGAAAATTAACAATATGCAAAAATAGGGGGGTCATTTATTAAATAAAGCATTTACATTAATAGAGTTATTAGCAGTAATAATCATATTAGCAATCGTAGCTTTAATAGCCACCCCAATTATATTAGATGTAGTAGATGATGCTAGGATTTCCGCAGGTAAGTCAGAATCTAATATGATTTTAAATGGTATAAATAATTATTGTGCAACAAGTGAAATGAAAAAACAAATGGGAACATTAACAAGTGATGATATTGATTGTTCTAGTAAAACATCATTTACTGAAGAAGAGATAAAGAAAATGGTTAATTTAGGTAATGCAAAGGTAAAAAGTAGTAGTTATAGTGGTAATAAATTAACAAATTTAGTAATTGAAAGTAATGGACACGAATATAAGTTGTGTTCAAGTGGAACATTTGCGATTGATGATGAGGTTTGTCAAGATAATATTGCTTTAGAAGGTGTAAGTTTAAAATCGGTTGCGGAATCTTTGGTATATGAAAACAACGTTTGTAAAAGTGAAGGAACTTATCAATATATGGGAGGCTGTTATTTAAAATCAAATGTTATTCAAGTACCAGATACATATGGAGAAAATGAACATCCAAGAACAAATTATATATGGTATTCTGGATTTTTATGGCGGATAATGGGAATAAATGCTGATGGAACAGTAAGAATGATAACGGAAGAAGATATAACAGCAATATCCTTGGGTGCATCAAGTACGGCTGAAAATTGGGATGAGAGTTATGTTAAAGAATGGTTAAATGATTATTTTTATAACCACTTAAAAGGAAATAATATCATAACAGAACAAATATGGTGTAGCGAGACAACAACAAGTAGTTCAAGTGCAAGAACAACGTGCACTAATAATTTATCAGTAGCAAAAGCAAAAGTTGGACTAATAACATTAGATGAATACAATTTAGCTGGAGGGCAAGAATCATATTTAGATATAAAGCAACATCATTGGACAATGACACCAAAAAGTAGCTCGAATGCATGGTACGTGAACAACGATGGTGACGCTATCACCGATTATTCCATTGGCAATGGAGTTCGTGCAGTTATTAATGTCAATTCTGATGTCATAATAACAGAAGGTAATGGTACTTGGTCAAGTCCATATGAAATATAAAAAGATAAAAACGATATTAAATCGTTTTTATTATAAGGAAGGTTTTTATGGAAGTAACAATATTAATGCCTTGTTTAAATGAGGAAAAAACAATTGAAATATGTATAAATAAAGCTTTAAAATTTTTAAAAGAAAATAATATAAATGGCGAAATTTTGATAGTCGATAATGGAAGTACTGATAATTCAGTAAAAATAATAAAAAATACTCAAGCAAGATTAATTAACGTTGATATTAAAGGCTATGGTAGTGCTATAATAAATGGCATTAAAAAGGCTAAAGGTAAATATGTGATTATGGGTGATAGTGATGATAGTTATGATTTTAGTAATTTAATGCCTTTTGTTAATAAATTAAGAAGTAATTATGATTTAGTAATGGGTAATAGGTTTAAAGGTGGAATAGAAAAAGGTGCAATGCCTTTCATTCATAAAATAGGTGTTCCATTTTTAACTATTTTAGGGAATATTATTTATAAAACAAAATTAGGGGATTACCATTGTGGATTAAGGGGTTTTAATAAAGAAAAAATATTAAAATTAAATTTAGAATGTTTGGGTATGGATTTTGCTAGTGAAATAATAATAAAATGCCAAAAAGCAAATTACAAAATAATAGAAATACCTACGACATTAAAAAAAGATGGTCGTAATGGGAAATCCCATTTAAAAACTTTTAGAGATGGAATGTTACATATTAAATGTTTATTGAGGTATAGAAAATGAAAAAAAATATAGTTATAATCGCTTTTATTGTTTTGGTTTTGGAAATATTTGTATTTAATTTTTCTTCAATAAAATCAATATTTTATAAAAAAATTAAAATAAATAAAGATGAATTAATATTAAATGATATTGTATATGCTGAAAATAGTAATAAATATTTTATTGAATCAGATGACAATTATATTGAAATAAATGTTAATGATAAAGTAAATAATATTTATATAGATATAGAAAAATTAAAACCAGAACCTTTTAAAATCACTTTAAATTATACAGATGAGGCAAATAGTTATTATCGAAAATTCAAAAGCAATACCAAAAATGAAAGATATATTGTAGATGATATAGAAAAATCTAAATATATTGATTTATATCATTTAGGTAAAACAGGTAAAGTTAAAATTAATTTAGATTTAGAAGTTGTAAATCAATTTAAAATCAGAGAAATAACATTTAATAAAATAGAACCTATTCACACTAATTGGATTAGGATGATCGGATTGTTTTCTGTTATTTTTATAATATATAATTATTTTTATAATGAAAATTTTAAATTGCTAATGAATAGAAATCAAAACAAAGTATTATTCATAGTAATTTTATTATTTAGTTGTTTAACGGTATTTTTATATTATAATATCGGTGATTTAGATGGTAGTGTATTTCATGATTATTACGAAAATGAATATGTCGATGCTTTGGCTAATGGTAAATTAAATTTGGAAGAAGATTTAAATTTAAGTGAATTAAATAATCCTTATGATTTTAGTGAACGCCTTGACAAAGGAATTAATACTATTTGGGATATTTCTTATTATAACGATAATTATTATGTTTATTTTGGTATTTTACCAGCTTTTATAATGATGATTTTTAAGGTATTATTTAATGTAAAAATAACAACGACAGTTTTAGCTTGTTTCTTTTCAATTTTATCAGTTATATTTAGCGCATTATTGATAAAAGAAATAATTGAAAAATATACTAAATGTTCATTTGGCTTAAAGTTATTAATGATTATATTTTTCTTATTTAATAGTAGATTGTTATTAATAATACCTAAAACTAGATTTTATGAACTAATAAATGTTAGCGGATATGCTTTTTCCTTAATTGGAATATATTTATATATGTTGTTTGTAAGAAAAAATAAAAATATTTATTTATTATTAGGGTCATTATCTTTAAGTTTATTGTTGTTAATTAGACCATCAATGATATTAGTTTCTTTATTAGGTTTTTATATAATCTATAAAAAATTAAACAAAAAAAATATTATATATTTAATACCTTTTATTATAATTGGGATAATAACAATGTATTTAAATTATATTCGGTTTGACAATATATTTGAATTTGGGATTACTTATCAATTAGGAATATTAGATAATAGTTTTTCTAAATTTAATCTAATTACTATTATAAATGGTATATATACATATTTGTTAAGATTTCCTATTATTGATACTATTTTCCCATATATATTTAATAATAGTTCAATGTTGGAATATTTAGGATTTTATTTTAATAGAACCACAGGGAATGGAATATTAACAATGAGTATTTTAGGATTAATTGCTCCTTTTATAATAAAGAAAACAAATAAAGATACTTTAAAATTTATATTTGTATGCTTATTATTGGGTTTTCTTATATTATCTGTTGATACAATTTTTGGAGGCTCTATAAAAAGATATTCTTTAGAATTTAGTTGGTTATTTTTAATTCCAATTATATTGATTATTATAAATAATTTTAAAAACAAAAAAATATTATTAATATTAGTCATTTTAAGTTGTTTAATGAATTTTTTAGTTATCTTTGATTTAGAATATGATGATAATATTCAGATAGATAATAGTGATTTATACTATGAGTTGATGTATTTTTAACTGTATATTTATTGTAAAAGAAAATTAAAAACTTTAAGTTTATTTAAAATGTGATATAATATTTTAAGTGGTGAGTTTAATGAAAAAAATAAATTTTAATAAAATTGTATTTATAATTATATCATTTTTAACTATTCTATTTATGGGATTTATAATAAAAGCCAATATGATACCTTTAAAATATTTAATTTTAATTATTATATTTTTATTGCTAATACTGGTAGGAATATTTTTCTTAACCATCTATAAATCCAAAAAAGGGTATAATAAAATACGTAAAACAGTTGGTTATACTTTAAGTGGATTGTTAGTTATTTTAATGATTATAATTTTTTATTATGTTAATATTACTTTAGGTTTTTTTAAAGATCTTGATGAAAAAAATTATAAGGAAGAAAATTTTTTAGTTTTAGTTTTAAATGATAGTTCTTTTCAAAATATCGTTGATATAGGTAATATTGGTTATATGGCTAACGAATTATCCAATATTAATGAGGCATTAATCAAATTAAATGAAACAATAACGGTTGAAAGTACAAAATATGAAAATACTAACGAAATGTTTGACGCTTTAATTAATGAGAAATTAGATTCTATTTTAATTGAAGAGTCAGCGATGACTATTTTGTATGAACAGCATGAAGAATATGAAGACACATTTAAAATTTTATCTACTATTAATATTAAAACAGAAATTGAAATAACAAAAAAAGCTGACGTTACCAATCAACCATTTAGTGTTTATATAAGTGGAATTGACTCTTATGGTAGTATTGCTACTGTTTCAAGAAGTGATGTTAATATGGTTGTAACAATTAATCCGGTCACCAAACAAATATTATTAGTTTCTATTCCTCGAGATTATTATGTACAACTAAGAGGAACTACTGGTTATAAGGATAAATTAACTCATGCTGGAATTTATGGAGTTGAAACATCGGTTGGAACTTTAGAAGATTTATTAGATGTTGAAATTAATTATTATGTAAGAGTTAACTTTTCTTCACTAGAAAAAATAGTTGATTCTTTAGGCGGAATAGATGTTTATTCAAAATATAGTTTTACTAGTTCGAAGGCGACTGGTGGGACCTATTATTTCAGTGAGGGTTATAATCATATGAACGGTAAACAAGCTTTATCTTTCTCCAGAGAACGTAAAGTTTTACCTGGTGGCGATCGCGCAAGAGGAATTAATCAACAAGCGGTTATTGACGGAATAGTTAGAAAAGCGACAAGTCCTGCTATTATAACTGGTTATAGCAAAATATTAAATTCTTTAAAAGGTTATTTTCAAACTAACATGTCTGATACTGATATTCAAAAATTAATCAAAATGCAATTAAACGATATGGCAAGTTGGAATATCACAAGTTATAATTTAGATGGCGTTGATGGATGGGAACATACTTATTCTTATTCAAGTGGCACATCATGGGTTATGATACCTGATGAAAATACGGTTATCGAAGGACAAAATTTAATTGATAAAGTAATTTTAGGTGAATTATTAGAAAGTAGTTATGATAAGGAAGCAAGTGATATAAAAGATCCTGTTTATGTTGAACCTGAACCAGAGGAAAAACCAATAGAAGATCCAGTTATAGTTGGTACTGTTCCAAGTATTACTTTTATAACTGATACAATAACTATTACAAAGGGAACAAAATATGATTTATTACTTGGTGTAATTGTTAGTGATATAGAAGATGATTTATTATCTTTAAAGCCAACTGTTAGTACGGATATAATAGATACATCGACGCTAGAAAGTGGCGATTATACGATAATATATACTGTTACTGATAGCGATGGCAATATAATAAAGGCAACTAGAAATTTAATTGTTAAACCTATTAAAGAAGAACTTTTACCACCGACTGAAGGTGAAATACCATTACCACCGCAGCCAACATTGCCAACAAAATCTGAATAAAACTGCCAAAAAGCAGTTTTATTTTATTAAATTTTTTTAAAATTATTGAAATAAAATTTTAAAAATGATAATATATTATTGGTGATAATAATGAAAATATTATGCTTAGGACATATTATATATGATATAACGTTTCCTTTAGAAAAATTTCCTACGGAAAATACTAAAAATAGAGTACAAGAACGAATTGAATGTGGAGGAGGACCAGCTAGTACAGCAGCTTACCTTTTAGGGTGCTGGGGTGCTGATGTTTATTTTGCTGGTATAGTTGGTAATGATTACTATGGTCATAAATTAAAAGAAGAATTTAAAAAAGCTCATGTTAATACTGATTATTTAGAATTAAAAGAAGATTATGACACTCCTTCGAGTATAGTTTTGGCTAATAAAGAAAACGGTTCAAGAACAACTTTCGCTTATAAACCCAAAAAAGTTATAATGAAACCGTTTGAATTAGATTTCAAACCGGACGTAATTTTGATTGATGGTCAAGAATATGAAAGAAGTTTAGAAATATTAAAAAAATATCCCGAAGCTTTAACAATTATTGATGCAGGACGCGATAGGGAAGAAATTATTGAACTATGTAAATTAGTTAAGTGGGTAGCTTGTTCTAAAGAATTTGCAGAAAAAGTTACTGGAATGGAAATAGATTATAATAATTTTGATACTTTAACATCAGTTTACAAAAAAATGAAAGAAATGTTTAAGAATGAAGTAGTTATTACTTTAGAAGACAAAGGTTGCTTTTATAATAATGAAATAATAAAATCAATTAAACTAAAAAGTGTTGATTCAACTGGGGCTGGGGATATATTTCATGGGGCTTTAACATATTATTTATCTAGAGGGTATGATGCAGTTAATGCTCTAAAACTAGCTAATTATGCTGGCGCTATTTCAGTAAGTAGAATCGGAACTAGAAATTCAATTCCTACTAAAGAAGAAATGGAAGCAGTGTATAATGAATTTAAATAACATAATTTTTACCGATAATTTACCAAAACTTGATCTGCATGGCTTTGATCGACAAACGGCAAGAGTTGCTATCGATGATTTTATTAATGATAATATAAAAATGAATAACAAATTTTTAGTTATTGTTCATGGTATTGGAAGTGGTGTTTTAAAAAATATTACGCAAGATACGTTAAAACAAAATATAAATGTTTTAGAATACAAAATAAATCCATTTAACGTTGGCTCTACTATTGTAAATATTAATTTGACAAAATAAAAAAAAGTGCTATAATATACGGCACCAACGGAGAAAAACTTTAAATTTGACAAATATGCTATTTTATGATAGTATATAAGCCAATTAAAAAAAGAGGGGGAAATTTTATGTATGAAGAAAGAAAAAATACTTTAAATTTGCGTGATATCGTTTTACAATTATTGCTAGTAATTTTGTTTGTATTTATTATGATTTGGTTATTTCCAACAAAAAATTATTTAGAAGATAATTTCGTAGGAAAAGAAGAATTAAATAATGAATTATCTGCAAAGTTAGAAAGCTTATACGGTAGACTGTTTGTTGATAATATAGAAACTATGAGTGGCGCTGCTAAAGGATATTTTACTAATGAAAGACTGCCAAAAAATACAGGTGATTCTGTTACTCTATCTTTGAAAGAAATGTTAGAAAAAAAATTAGTAACTTCATTTAAAGATAGCAATAATGAATCATGTGATGTTGATAAATCATATGTTCAGGTTACTAAAATGGATAATGAATATCAGATGAAAGTTCAATTAACTTGTTCAGATTATTCAGATTATATTATAGTTTATATGGGATGTTATGAATATTGTGATCCTTGTGACGACAATACAACAACACCTTCTGAACCGACAAATCCTACTGATCCAGAAAATCCAAACAAGCCAGTTGTGAACAAAAAGTATATGTATGAATATCGTTTAGATACACAAAATACTTATTCAGATTGGGGAGCTTGGTCTAGTTGGAGTAAAATTAAAGTGACTGCTAATAATTTAAGACAAGTTGAGATTAAAAATAATTATGAGATAACAGGTTATAAAACAGTTACTTATATTGATTATGAAACACGTACTGAATATCGTACTATAACTGAAACTGTTCAAACGGGAACTAAAAAAGTTGAAGATGGTATTAAAGTAGTTGATACTAAACCTGCTAAAGCTACTACGACACCAGAAAGTTATGGTGATTGGGATTCTGGAACATATATTACTTCCAAATCAGCTTTAGCAAAATATCCAAACAAAACAACATGGAATGAATACATTAGTCATAAAACCACTGTAGATTGTTCTGATGTATGTAAAAATGTTACAATTTACACTTATAAAAAACATAAAAGAACATATACTCCTGCATCAACCAGTTATTCATGTTCTGCATATGGTAGCGATTATAAATTAGAAGGTACTAATTGTATTAAAACTGAGGTTCAATATAAAGAAGTTCCTATTTATGAAACAATTACTAAACAAGTACCAGAGACAGTTACAGTTGAGGTCGAAAAAACAAAACAAGAACCAGTTTATGGATATGTAAAATATTATCGTTATAGAACTCGTAAACAATTGACTGTAGCTAGCACTTACTACAAGTGGAGCGAAAGCAAAAATGATCAAAAATTATTAGATCTAGGTTACAAACTAACAGGAAAGAAAAAAGAAGTGTAAACCTCTTCTTTTTTTGTTTGACATTTATATTTAATTATGTTAGAATTAAAGAACAATAGGAAGATTAGAGGTGATAAAATGAAAGATAGTTATTTATTTGAGTACGTTAACGAAAATGAATTTAGAAAATATGAACGTTCTTTAAAAAAATATAATATGTTAGCATATAAAAAGCTTTATTTTTCATTTTATCCATCTTTTAAAAAAGGTGAATTTTTAGGTCAAATAGTTTCAAAAAATCCAAATAACAATTCAACTAATTATGAATTAAAATTACCTACAGATGTGATGTTCTCTAAAGTTCATGGAGATGTAAAGTTACATTATACGGTTTATGAAGATAAAAAGATAGTTATGCTTGATAAAATAACACCCGAAGGTATTTTAGGTGAAGGTCACCAATCTGAATTAACTACCTATAAAGGAGTTATGATTTCTAAAGAAAATCAAGATAAAGATATATTTAAGATTAATTTATTAAAAATGTTACAAAAATAGATTATTTATTATAAACATAATAATTTATGTCCTCGTAGCTCAGTAGGATAGAGCGATAGCCTCCTAAGGGCTTGGTTAAAATAAAAGTTAATATTATTTAAACCTTTATTTTATAAGAAAGGACAGGATTTTAAATTAAAATATATTCGCGATTTTGTCGCGAAAAACTATCTTTATCTTAAAAAAAAACAATTAAATTTTAAAAAATTATCCTTAATTTTAAAAAAATGTTAAAATTAGGGTGTATGTCCTCGTAGCATAATAGGAAAATGCCTTCGCCTCCTAAGCGAAAGATTGGGTGTTCGAATCACCTCGGGGACGCCAGTTTTGAATTTACAGATTTAACTTTATTGTTAGATCTTTTTTTTTATAAATTTGAAAGACTCTTATAATAAAAACTAGATAAGTCAACTTATACAAAATTTGATAAAATTAATCTAGGAGGATGAT
>CALVKL010000016.1 GCA_944332695.1 uncultured Bacilli bacterium | reverse complement strand
TAACTGAAGGTATTATTAGTAATGTTGCTATGGATGTATTAGGTACATACGATATTAATTGGAAAGGTCATGAAATTTCATTAAAACCTAAATTTAAAAGAGCTCATATGGTAGACTTAATTAAAGAAAAAACTAAAATTGATTTCTTTAAAGTCAATACTGTAGAAGAAGCTAAGAAATTAGCAAAAGAATTTGATGTTGAAATTGAAAATCATTTTAGTTATGGACATATAGTTAATGCTTTTTATGAAAAATTTGTAGAAGAGTCTATCATTGAACCAACTTTTGTATATGGACATCCAATCGAAATAAGTCCACTAGCTAAAAAAGATCCAAAGGACCCAAGATTTACACAAAGATTTGAATTATTTATTTGTGGTAGTGAATATGCTAATGCATTTACAGAATTAAATGATCCAATTGACCAATATGAAAGATTTGAAAATCAATTAAAAGAAAAAGAATTAGGTAATGAAGAAGCTAACGAGATGGATTTAGATTATGTAGAAGCTTTAGAATATGGTATGCCTCCTGCTGGCGGTATGGGAATGGGAATAGATAGATTAGTTATGATGCTTACTAATCAAGAAAATATTAGGGAAGTTATTTTATTCCCACATATGAAAAATAAAAAATAGGTGATTATATGAAAAAAATATTTTTAATTCTAATAATAATATTATTTTCTAGTTTTGGTATAGATTATGTTGCTGCTGGTGAGGATGTTGCTGATGGATCTTGTAGATATTCATTAAATTACTTATATAAAGGTAACGACCCTAACAATAGTGAAGTTTCGCACCTATTCGATTTAGATCCAAATAAATATAAAATTGACTTAATTTTTGAAGTATATCTTGATTCGAAATCAGTTTCTTGGCATATTGAAACAAGTGAAAAACTAACTATATTTGATGATGATACAGTTATTGATGATACAAGACATAGACTAAAATTAATGGAAACCGAATATTCTAGGAATTTTTACATTGCAATTAAAAACAATTTAATTACCAATATGTATGAATACATAGTGCCAAACGATGGCGAATTTTCTTGTCCCTCATTAGAAGTTCTTTCTGGTAATGAAGCAGATGGTACTCGGTTATATACATTTGATTATGACCATAACAAAGTCGAAGGCGAAGAATATTTTTATGTAGTTTCCGTCGAGACAAAAGTACCCTCTGGTTCAACAGAAGTAACAAAAGAAAAGTCTTGTGGCGTTTCTTATGCAGGTAGTACTTGTGGTTTTGGTGAAAAACAATTAAGTTTAGAGTATAATCTTTATTCTTCTGGAGACAAGGAAGTTTGTGTTATTATTTCTAGTAATACAAGCACATATAGTAGCAAACAGTGTGATCCTTGGGATGGTGGGGAGATTACTGTTGATGTTCCAATAGAACCATACAAAAGCGTGCTTTTTCCCGGTGATTATTTAGCCTTAGTTTTTGACAATCTCGAAAAAAGCTCTTCAACAGGTACGGTACAAGAGGCTTGTGTAAATACATTTTTGGATTGTGGTGATAATTCTGGCGCGTTTTGGGGTAATATAAAAGTAGTAGATGAGGACCCAAGTCATGGCTTAGGCGGAGCTGCAACAACTGAGGAATATGATAAAGTTATGGAGTTAATGGAATTATATAGTGGTGTACGCTACAAAAAATTATTAGGAGACTTAAAAACACCATTAGGAGTACATTCGAAATCGAAAGCCGCTTGGAGTGACGTTTTGGCTATTCCCTTAAGAATTGGCAATAATGTAAATGCTACTTTAAAAGATGTAGAAGAAACTAATAATTTGTGTTCGCCAGATAATTGTGAAGAAGATGCTGAATATTTATCTGTGCAAGGAATAAAGAATGTTGTTAAATATTGTAATCAAGTTTACAGTAAGTATCCTGAAGCCCGTAATGACATTCATGGACAAATAATTACTCGTATGCAAGAATGTATTTCGTTTAATAACTTTTATAGTGAATTAGTTAATAAAGGTATTATAGACGATTTTTCTAATGATTGTGGAATTTTATCAAAAGATTTGGTAAAAAAAATAGAATGGATTTTAGATATTATAAAAATAGCGGGACCTTTACTAGCTATCGGATTAGGAACATTAGATTTTATTAAAACTGTAGCTAGTGGTGATGCAGATAAAGAAATGAAAACAACGTTTAAAAGATTTGGAATAAGATTGATAGCCGCTGTTTTATTATTTTTAATTCCAATTATTCTAGCGTTCTTAATGGATCTATTTTTAGGAAATGAAGCTGGCTACGATTCGGATAATCCATTTTGTGTCAATGTAGATTGGGGAGAAGAATGAAATTATATATAGTAAGACATGGCGAAACAATGGAAAATGCTAATAATTGTTTAGTTGGTAGATTAAATAGCCCACTAACTGCTGAAGGAATTAATCAAGCCAAGAAAGTTAGTGAATATTTTAAAGATAAAGATATTAATTTAATTGTTAGTTCACCATTGGATAGATGTAAACAAACAGCGCAAATAATTAGTAACGATAAAATTAAAATTATATATTCTGATAGTTTATTAGGTAGAGATCATGGCGAATTTACAGGAAAACCAAGAGATTCTATTAACTTTGATGAATACTGGAATTATAATAAAAATATTAAATACAAAAAAGCAGAAAGTGTAAAAGATTTATACGACCGTGTTGCTAAATTAATCGAGGAAATAAAAGAAAAGTATTATGATAAAAATATAATTATTGTCACTCATAGTGGAATTATGAGAGTATTATATTATTATTTTAAAGGAATACCTGATAATGGTATCTTAAGTGAAATAACAATTAGAAACTGCGAAGTTTTTGAATATACTATATAAGGAGAAAAGAAATGAAAATATTATCGGTAAATGCTGGTAGTTCATCTTTAAAGTTTCAAATGTATGAAATGCCAGAAGAAAAAGTATTAATATCAGGAGTATTTGAAAGAATTGGTATTAATAACAGTTTATATACAATAAAATTTAATGGTGAAAAGATAAGTAAAAATGCGGATTTACCAAGTCATAAAGAAGCAGTTAAAATATTAGTAGATGAATTAATAAATTATAAGGTTATACATTCATTAAATGAAATTAAAGGAATTGGTCATCGTATTGTTCAAGGTGCTGATAAATTTGAGCGTTCAGTAGTAATTGATGAAGAAGTTACAAAAACGATTTCTGAACTTAGCTCTTTAGCTCCTTTACATAATCCAGCTGCGGTTATAGGAATTAAAGCATTTAAAGAAATAATTCCAGAAGCTTTAGCTGTAGCTGTATTTGATACTTCATTTCATCAAACGATGAGTGAAGAAACATATTTATATGCTCTACCTTATAATTGGTATACTGATTATCAAGTAAGAAAATATGGCGCTCATGGAACTAGTCATAAATATGTTGCCAATAGATTAAGTGAAATAATAAATAAAAAAGATTGTAAAGTTATTGTTTGTCATTTAGGTAACGGTGGTAGTATTACTGCGGTTAGAAATGGCAAATGTGTTGATACTTCAATGGGATTTACGCCCAATGCTGGCATAATTATGGGTACTAGATGTGGTGATATTGATGTTAGTATTGTTCCATATATGATGAAAAAAACTAACTTAACTGCTGAACAACTAGATAATGTTATAAATAAACAAAGTGGTTTACTAGGTATTAGTGGTGTTAGTAGTGATTCAAGAGATATTGAAGATGGAATTAAACAAGGTAATGAAAGATGTATTTTAGCGCAAAAAATGTTTATAAGAAAAGTCGTTGATTATATTGCTAAATACTATGTCTTATTAAATGGAGCTGATGCTATTGCCTTTACCGCTGGAATAGGTGAAAATTCAATCGATATTCGTAAAGAAATTATTGAAAAATTAGCCGTTTTAGGAATTAAACTAGATGTAGAAAAAAATAATGTTCGTGGTAAAGAACAACTGATTACAACTGCTGATTCTAAGGTACCATGTTATGTAATTCCAACTGATGAAGAAGTAATGATTGCACGCGATACATATGAATTAATAGGCAAGTAAGCCTTTTTTTCATAATGTAAACATTAATTTCATACAATAAAGTAGGTGGTTGTATGGAATTAAAAAATAACAAACCTTATCCAAAAGTGATGGTAGAAAGACCTAATTTAGAATATGCTTCAATATTATTAGAATCTTATGCTGGTGAAATTAGTGAAGATACCGCCATTCATTTATATTTATATCAATCATTAATAAGTGAAGAATGTAAAGACATATTACTAAAAATATCTGAAGTTGAGATGCATCATTTGTATTTATTAGGCGAAACTATTGCTTTGCTTGGCATTAAACCTATATATGGTATAATTAATCAAGATAAAATTATAAGACTGTGGAATGCTGGTAATGTTAATTATAATACTTCGTTAAAGGAAATTTTAGAAATAGATATAAATGCTGAAAAGCAAGCAATTAATAATTATCAATGTTATTTAAAAATTATCAAAGATAAATATATCATAAAATTAATTGAAAGAATTATTGAAGATGAAGAAATTCATTTAAAAATATTTAAACAATTATATAATAAATATTTTGGCAATCAATGATTGCTTTTTATGTGTTTTTTTCTAGACTATTTAAAATAAATATAGTATAATAAAACTGATTAGAAGGTGTGAAATTATGTATAAAAAAATAGCCCGAGAAATAAAAAAATACAATATAATTGTAATTGCTAGACACATTGGACCAGATCCTGATGCTTTAGGTAGTTCAATCGGATTAAAAGAATTAATTTTAAACAATTATCCTAAAAAACAAGTTTATGTTGTTGGAACATCTGCCTCACGGTTTCGCTATTTAGGTAATATTGACAAATTACCTGACATTAATTATAAAAAAGCTTTATTGATTGTTACTGATACACCTGATCTTAAAAGAATTGACGGAGTAGAATCTAATAAATTTTCTAAAGTAATAAAAATTGATCATCATCCTTTTGTTGAAAAATATGCTGATATTGAATTAATAGATGATAAGGCAAGTAGTGCTAGTCAATTGATAATTGAATTGGCTAAAGTTAATAATTATAAAGTAAATAAGGAAATAGCCAGTAAATTATATTTAGGAGTAGTCGCTGATACAAATCGTTTTTTATATGACTATACAAGCTATAAAACTTTAGAGCTAGCGGCTTGGTTAATAAAAAAGACGAATTTAAATTTTACTAGTCTTTATGATAAACTATATACTAAATTATTAAAAGAGATTATTTTTTCTGGTTATATATCTTTAAATATGCAAGTTACTGATAATGGCTTAGCATATATTAAGTTAAATGATGACATTTTAAAACAATACGGAGTAGATCCAGCAACTGCTGGAAATTTGATTGAAAATTATAACAATATTGATAAAGTTAAAGTTGTAGCATTTTGTAGTGAAGACAAAACAAATGATTACATAAAATGTTCAATTAGATCTAAGGGAATAATTATTAATGAAATAGCTAATCACTATAATGGCGGAGGTCATGCTTATGCTTCTGGAGCTCGTCCTAAAACATTTGAAGAAGTTGATAGTATGTTAGAAGAGTTAGATAATATTTGTAAAAATATAACACTAGAGGATACAAATGTTGAATAAAGTTATTGATTTAATAAAAAAAGAACCATTTTACATTCCTAATATACTATTTAAGAATTATCGAAAGTTAAATATTACAGATAGCGAATTAATTGTTTTAATTTATTTAATCAATACCGATTTAAGTTTTAATCCTAAGAAAATCGCCCAAGATTTGGAATTTAAATTAAATGAAATTATGGAATTAATTAATTCTTTAATCGAAAAAGATATATTAAAAATTGATATAGTCAACAAAAAAGTAAGGGAAGAATTAATTAATTTAGAACAATTATATAAAAAATTAGGTTTTATCATTATTAATGATGAAATAAAAGTAAATACGAAAAACATATTCGATAATTTTGAAAGAGAATTTGGAAGAACATTATCCCCAATGGACTATGAAATAATAAGTGATTGGCAAAAGAATTATCCTGATGATTTGATTTTATTAGCTTTAAAAGAAGCCGTATTTAATGGTGTTAATAATTTAAGGTATATTGATAAAATACTAATTGATTGGAATAAAAAAGGTATTAAAAATGAGCAAGACATTATAAATGATCGAAAAAAATTTCAAAATAAAAAACAAAATAAAAAATTATTTGATTATGATTGGTTAAATGAACAAGATAATTAATTATTTAGATGAATTAATACCTAATCCCCATTGTGAGTTAAATTATACTAAAGATTATGAGTTGTTGATAGCTACTATGCTGAGTGCTCAAACAACAGACAAAAGAGTTAATATGGTTACAGCTGTTTTATTTAAAAAATATACCTCTTTAGATAAGTTAAGAAGTGCTGAAGTTAATGATATTATTGAAATAATAAGACCAATAGGCACATTTAATAAAAAAGCTAATAATATTATCGAAATAGCGAAACAACTAAAATTAGTTGGTGATATGGTACCTAATGATCGTCTATTTTTAGAAAAATTACCAGGTGTTGGAAGAAAGACTGCTAATGTAGTTTTAAGTAATCTTTATCATATACAATGTATTGCTGTGGATACACATGTTCGTCGTGTTAGCGTGAGATTAAAATTAGCTAATGAAAATGATAGTGTTTTCTTAGTAGAAGAAAAGCTTACAAAAAAATTTAAGAATTATGATTTATGTCGACTACATCACCAATTAGTTTTATTTGGCAGATATTATTGTAAAGCTAGCAATCCTAATTGTAAATTGTGTAAATTAAAAGATATATGCAAAAAAACCTCTAAATAGAGGTTTTTATTGTATTTGAATTATCTTAGTTAAAGTGTTGATATAATCACCATATTTTATATGATAAGTTATTGTATATATTTCAGGTTTACTAGTTTCGATAAATGAAACATTATTGTACACTTGATTATCAGAATTACGAATTACATTATAAGTAATAGTTGCTAAACTAGTAACATCAATATTACCATCTTTTAAAACAATAACAGGTTTAACTGGCTCTACATAAGTTTCTCCAATTGCGATACGAACAAAGTCATTGCCATTAATTTCAGAAATAATAACAGATGAATTATCCATTTGTGCAGTAAATTCTACGCCACTACTCATATTATCTTTAAAAATAGTATAACTTGTTTTTACTACAAAAGTAGTAGTTCCTGTAATTGGATATGTAAATTCTGTATTGCTTGTTGTTGTAATTAAATTTAAATTACCACTAGCGTCTTTAGTATAAACATTATAGACAATAGTTCCAATTTTTTCAGTATTGTATTTAAGGAATTTATCTATTTGCTTTATTTTAGTTTTCTCATCGGTAAATAGTTGATTAAACATATTATTAATATATTCAGGGTTGATAAAATCAGGTGTATTAATAGCATTCCAAGATAAAGTACTTGTATTAATATCATAATTTAGATTTGTAACATTATCTAATTGACTATATCTAGTTGAAGTTTCAGTAGGTTCAAATCCTTTTTTAAAATAAGCAGTTATTTTTTTATCTTTAGGTGTATATTCACTCGCTAATAAAGCAGTTGGAAGATCATCTTCAACTGTTAATTTAATAACTCCACTAGGTTGTTCCCAACTAGAATTTTTTGTATAAACTGATTTAGCGATTGTTTGGAATATTCTTTTCACTGAATAATCACTAAAGGTTAAACAATGTTCTTTTTCTAAATATTCATATCCATACCAAACTGCGATAGCATAAGAATCATTAAAACTAGCTATCCATCTATCACTTATAGCATTATTTGGCAAATCATGAGCTTTGATATCTTCATAACTTAAATTTGTTGTTCCTGTTTTAGCGGCGTAATTTACTCCGTTAACACTTAATCCAACAGCATAACTAGATGTATCTTCTAGTATTTTTGTTATTATGTAAGCCGTCTCTTCACTCATTGCTCTTCTAGTAATTGGTTTAACTTCATATGTTTCATTAGTTTCAGTATATATTAATTTAGTGAAACTATGTGGCTCAATATAATACCCACCATTAGAAAACGCTGCATACGCTGCTGCTAATGTAAGTGGAGATTCACCATTATAACCACCTAATGCATGGGATTCGTGTAAATAATCTTCTGGTGATAATCCCAAATTTGTAACAAATTCTTCAATATTATTTAAATTATTTTGCTGAAAAGCTTTAACTGCTGGTATATTTCGAGAATATTTTAAAGCTTCATGTAATGTTTGAAATCCATAATAATTATTATCCCAGTTTCTTATCTCAATACCATTAGAATAAGCATAGGGCTCATCTGTAAATGGAGTATAAGAAGACCAATTATTGTATTCAATTCCAGGCCCGTAATCGTATAATGGTTTAGCCGTTGAACCGATATGTCGAGTTAAATCGATTGCTAGATTTTTACCTCTTACAACTCGATTTCTACCACCACCAATAGCTTTAATTTCTCCAGTATTTACATCTAAGACAACTGATGAACCTTGAACATAATCATCTTTCCATTCGTATAAAGTGCCATTCATAACTCCTACCATGGTATCTTGCATATCTTTATCCATCGTTGTATATATTTTCATTGGTACTTCATATGGATTATTGCCAGTTCTATCAATAATTTCCTCTACGACGGTATCAATAAAATCTTGATAAATATTAGATGATGAGTCATCATCTTTTTTTATTAATAATTTATCAACTGTTAATTCTTTGGCAATATTGTATTCTTCTTCATTAATGTATCCATGCCTTAACATTAAACTTAAAACAGTTTGTCTTCTTTCTTCACATTCATCTGGATATAAATAAGGATAGTATGCACCAGGAGCTTGGAACAATCCGGCAATCATAGCTGCTTCCGCAACATTTAATTCGCTAGCACTTTTACCAAAGTAATCTTGACTTGCTTGTTCAACGCCACGATTAGCGCCCCCTAAATTGTTATAATTAACGTAAAATTCAATAATTTGTTCTTTAGTATAATGAGTTTCAATTTCAAAGACTGAAACATAAATATCAGTAAATTTACGGATTATACCAGCTATACCTTTATCTTCATTAGAGGTAAAGGCATTTTTAGATACTTGCATTGTTAAAGTAGATGCTCCACCACCACCTTTACCTAGAAGTTGACTAATTGAAGCTTTAAAAAATCTAGGTAAATCTACACCACTATGTTGAAAAAATCTTGAATCTTCAGTAGCAATAATAGCATCAATTAATGTTTGTGACAATTCATCATAGCTAACTTTTTGACGCAATTCCGAACCGATTTTTGCAAATTCTTCACCATTAGCTAAATATAAAATAGTAGCATCTTTATTGTATAGTTTTTCTTCGGAAAATTTAGGTGCGGTTGCAACAATATAGAAGCAAAAACAAACGCCACTAATCAAAATAAATATTGCAAAGCTAAAGCCGAAAATAAGAATAGTTTTAAAAACTTCTTTAGCTTTTATTTTTTTCTTTTTGCGAGAGAAAAAATAAATAAGAAAAGCAAATATTAAGATTAATATGGTTGGAATAAAACCAATAATTAAAGAGCCAACAATTAAAACTGCTGCACTAATTAAAGCTAATATTATAGTTTTTTTATTTTTTTTCATGAATTTTTTCATAGTTCACGCTCCTTGATAATATCTACGATTTTTAAATAATCTAAATAAGGGTTATATCCTTGCTTAATTAAGTATCCTTCATTAATAAAATATTCTTTTGGAATTGATTTTCGTTTGTTATTATTTAAGAATGCCATTAATTTATCAATTTCTAACAAATAAGTATCCTTGGTAGATGTAAATTTTACGATAATAAAGCCAATACCACCACATTGTTTTATTTTTTTTAAATGTTCAAGTTGATGTTTGTGAATATTAGCTAAAGGAAAGTAATTTTTTTTGGTTTCTTTTGCTTCAAAATCAATATATTTTCCTTCATAAACACCATTATAATCAGTAGTTGATGGAATAATAAAATGAGCTTCCTTTATAACGGCATCTTTTCTTGATTTATAATCAACTTTATTGATTGTTATAGGTGTAGGTTTTTTATAAATAACGGCAATATCATTATTACGATAATATAAATTAGTTTCATTGATATCTTGTTCTAAATTCATACCACGGTTACTTGTACTAGTTTTGAATGTTTTTTTTATGCCGTTTGGATAGTTCATTTACCTCACCATTAATATTATACTATATATTTTAGTAATTTTGAAGAAATATTTTATTTAACAATTAATTTTGACAACTTTTGTCGAATTTAATGCGAATAAATTTTAGTTATGATTTAATAATAGTGGTGATAATATGGATCATGTAGAAAGTATTTTTAATGCAATGTTAGAAGACGTAAAAACAATAAAAATGGCAACCTATTTTCAAAAAATAAGAAAATAATTTCGGTTGACAAAGACTATCTAATGTTATATAATTTATTTGGGTGATATTATGTATCAAGATAGAATTATGCTTACAGTAAAAGATATTTTTGAGAAGGAATTTAAACTAGATACAAGGGGATATCGTCCTCAAGAAGTTGATAAATTTTTAGACGTTGTTATGCGTGATTATGAAGAATTTATTGCTATTAACAAAGAATTAAGTAATGAAATTAGAGAATTAACAAATGATAATATTAAGTTGAAACAAGAAATTAGAAACTTAAAAATGAAATTAGATATTTTAAAAGATAGTACTGATAATGATGGTACTAGCAGTGTCGATGTGTTAAAAAGATTATCAAATTTAGAAAAAATTATATATGGTAAAGAATAATACTTGGCAAACGCTGCAAATTTTGTAGAGGAAAGTCCATGCTTGCACTATCCTGAAATGGTAGTAGTGATTGTGCATAGGGAAAAAATAACCTATGGTAAGTCTTTAAGACTTAACGGCATCGAAAATACCCTATAAGGGTATAATTAGATTTAAAGTGCCACAGAGACGATATCTCTAGTAATAGGGATGTGAAACGCGGTAAACCCCACAAGCAAGAAACCCAAATTATGGTAGGGGAGTTTAAAACAAGGAATTAGTAACTTGTTTTAAGACCAATTTATTGGTAGATAGATGTTTGCCCCTTTATTAAATAAAGGACAGAACATGGCTTATAAGTATTATTTTTTTTTAGAGGTGAATGATGAAAGAAATCGGTGAAAAGTTAAAAAATGCTCGCGAAAGTATCGGTGTTTCTATCGAAGAAGTAAGTGAAGATTTAAAAATATCTCCTAAACAAATAATTGATATTGAAAATGGTAATGTTGAATCTTTTCAAGATATTTTTAATTTGAAATATTTTATTCGAGATTACGCTAAATATCTAGGTCTTGATAAAGAACAAATAGTTGATGATTTTAATGAATATTTATTTGATTATACTTCAAAATTATCACTTGCCGATATTAAAAATGAATCAAGAAATAAAAAAGAAGATAATAAAATTAAATCACCTTATACAATTGAAAGAAAAAGTGAAAAACTATACCAAAATTTTATTTATATTGCAATAGTTGTGTTGTTAGTTACTATAATTTTTCTTATTTATACAATTTTAACTAACGATAAAAATGAGGATAATTTACTTGGAGGATTTTATGAATTTGCCGAACAAAATTACTTTAATTAGAATATTTTTAAGTTTCTTAATTGTTATTATTTTATTATTTCCTTTTGATGCTGTTGGATTAAATGCTACTAAATTATTTATAAACGAACAAATAGTTGTTGATATCAAATATTTTATGGCTGGGGCTTTATTTATAGCTGCTTCTTTAACTGATTTTTTAGATGGTTATATTGCTAGAAAATATAATTTAGTAACTGATTTAGGTAAAATGCTAGATGCAATAGCAGACAAATTCTTAGTTAATGCTGTTTTAATAGTTTTGGCTAGCCAAGGATTAATTCATCCTATTATTCCTGTTATTGTCGTTACAAGAGATACAGTGGTTGATGTTATTAAGATGGTGGTTGGAACTAAAAAAGCGGTTGTAGGAGCAATTTTATCTGGTAAAGTAAAAACTATTTTCATGATGTTAGGAATTAGTTTAACCTTATTTTATAATTTACCTTTCGAATTAATTAACATTAAAGTGTCTGATATATTACTTATTATTGCAACAGTTTTATCCGTTTATTCTGGCATAGAATATTATCAAAAGAACAAAAAAATATTATTTGAATAATGTCTTTTTAGAAAGTTGATTTTATCAGCTTTTTTTGTTTTTTAAAACACAAACTTTAGTTCGTTTTTATATTGACATTTGTTATTAAATAGGTTATAATTGGAATGTAGGAGTTAAAATAAGGAGGAAAAATGACAAAAAGTAACGATAAAACTTTAGATCAAGTTTTACATGATATTGAGAAACAATTTGGTAAAGGTTCGGTAATGAAATTAGGCTCTAATGAAGTTAGACAGATAGATGTAATTCCTAGTGGCTCAATCGCTTTAGATATGATTTTAGGAATTGGGGGATATCCTAAAGGAAGAATAATTGAGATATATGGTCCTGAATCTAGTGGTAAGACAACTTTTGCACTACATGCAATTGCTGAAGCACAAAAATTAGGTGGTCGCGTAGCATTTATTGATGCGGAAAACTCTTTAGATCCACAATATGCTAAAAAACTAGGCGTAAATATTGATGAATTATTATTATCACAACCAGATAATGGAGAACAGGCATTAGAAATATGTGAAGCATTAGTTAGAAGTGGTGCTATTAGTGTTATTGTAATAGATTCAGTAGCTGCTTTAGTTCCACAAGCAGAAATCGAAGGAGAAATGGGCGATTCTCATGTTGGATTACAAGCAAGATTGATGAGCCAAGCATTAAGAAAATTAGCAGGAGTTATAAATAAAACTAATACTATAGCTATATTTATCAACCAATTAAGAGAAAAAGTTGGTGTTATGTTTGGAAATCCTGAAGTCACACCAGGGGGTAGAGCATTAAAATTTTACTCTTCTATTAGATTAGAAATTAGACGCGCCGAAGCTATTAAATTAGGCAATGATATAGTTGGGAACAAAACTACAATAAAAGTAGTTAAAAATAAAATGGCTCCACCATTTAAAAGTTGTACTGTTGATATAATGTACGGCGAAGGTGTTTCACATGAAGGTGAATTAGTTGATTTGGCGAGTGATGCAAATATAATTGAAAAAAGTGGAGCATGGTATGCATATAATGGAGAAAAAATCGGTCAAGGTAAAGAAAATGTTAAAGAGATGTTAAAGAAAAATCCTAAATTAACGAAAGAAATTGACGATAAAGTAAGAACTCATTATGGTTTAAAAAAAGAAGTATCCAAAAAAAACATTGATTAAAATTCAATGTTTTTTTTACCATGTATTTAATATATCGCAATTACTACTTTCTGGCATTGGATTAGGCATTTGCATTTTAACAATCATAGGAATTTTAAATGCTTTTCCAAAAGCCATACAAGTACCAGCTTGTAAGCTTTTTTGTTTTTCAATAATATCAATACTAATATTAGGTAACATTTTTTGAATATATTCAACATCTAATGGATGCGTTATTTTAAATATCAAGAAATTAGCCATTTGTGAGATAACAGTATCAGATAGTTCAACTGGTCTTTGCGAAATCAAATTTAAAATCAGACCATATTTTCTACCTTCTTTGGCGACACGATCAAAGATGTTATATCCCAATAGATAACGATCATTATCATTTTGAACATATCGATGAGCTTCTTCGATAAAAATATGAAATGGAATTGTAGCTTTATTATTTAAACTTTTAGTATAGTTAAATAATAATTTAACACAAGATTTGGTGACGAACTTAGCAAACCAATCTTCAACATCTTCCAAATTAAAGTTCACAATTTGTGCTTTTTGATTACCACGAGAAATTAAACTAGCAATATATTGATCGACTGTCATGAAATTAGGAACAGCAAAATATTTTGCATATTTACTAATTACAATAGAATGCAGTCTAACTTTTAATGTAACAGCACTATTGTATGCTTTTTCATTTCTTAATAATCCCTCAGAAATTAAAGTGAAATTTAAAGCTTTTTCAACATCACTTAAGTTGAAATAATTGCTTGATTTTTCTTCGTATTGATCTAAACTTTCATCAATAAAACTAGATACATATTCAGTTAATAAAACACTTTCGGAAAATTCATCTTTTTCATTTATTAAAAAACATTCCCTAAATTTTCTTGTGTAGCCAACACCTTGTATTACCGCTTCCGGATTAAATTCTGGAGTAGAACATGAGTTAAAGATTACAAAGATATCATTTTTTTTACTATTAGAATTTTGATTAGAAAATAAAATATTCATAATTGCTTTAGCAATCAAATGATTTTTATATTTTAAGGCTGTTTCATCGCTAGACGCAAAAATTTTTACTAACTTTAACATTCTTTCAATAATTGTAAGTTGACTATGTTCAGTGGCATTTAGTAATATTGCGAAATCATCATTATCTAATAACCAAAGTGGTATTAATAATGGTTGTCCATTTTTATCATTTTTGTTAGTAGTATAATATTTGAAATGATAATTAGGATCAATGGAATTAAAATTAGAAAAAGCATTATGATATTCACCATAACTATCAAAAATAAAAATATTGGCCTTATATGGTTTGAAATTTGGATTATTAAAAACATTTTGTAAAATTCTCGCAACACCACATGATTTACCAGAACCACTATTACCAAAAACAGCTAAATGACCGGAAAATAATTCATTGATATTCACCATAATTGGATAATTATCATATAAAGCGCTAGTTCCTAACATGAAACTATTTTTATCATTATGGCCAATAATTAATTTTAATTCTTCACTATTTATTATCCTAACATTTGATTCGATTGTAGGTTTTTTAATAACGCCACCAACAAATTTATCGTTGATAATTTCACCTAAAAATCTAATTTTTATTATATCTTTACTAATATCATCAATTTCGCCTAAAACTTTTTTCTTTTCATCTTCAAATATAACATGCATGTTCATTAAATTATTAGATATTTTAATATTAGTAGGAACTTGAACATGGGCTATATTATTACTCATATATACTATTTTTCCTAGCATATCATCACCCTTTTTATTCTAATTATAATTATATCTTATAATTTTATAAAAATCTATACTTTTAACAAACAAATTAAATCTTGACTTATTTTTGAATAAATATTAAAATAATAATAGAGTTGAATACTCTAAGAAAGTGGAGGTAATATATGAATGATATTATACTATCCATTTTGTTTGTAATATTGGGACTTTTTGTCGGAATCATTATTATGATTATACTAAATTATATTAAAAATAATTTATCTAATAAGAAAGCAGAATCAATTATCGATAAAGCTAATAAAGAAGCTGATAAGATAAAACGAAATTTTTTATTAGATGCTAAAGAAGAAGCTCATAAATTAAAGATAGATTTTGAAAAAGAAATGAAAGAAAAGAAAAATGAAATAAAAGAATCAGAGGAAAGATTACTGTTAAGAGAAAGTAATATTGATAAACGAGATCAAACTCTCCAAAATCGTGAGCAAATGTTAGAAGAAAGAGAAAATAATTTAGTAAACAAGCAAAGAGAAATTCAAAAAGAGCAAGATAAAGTGGAGGAAATTAAGAAAGAGCAAGTTGAATTATTGGAAAAAATAGCAGGTTATTCTAAAAATGAAGCTCGAGAATTAGTATTAAAAAAAGTAGAAGAAATGATGAACTTAGAAATAGCAGCTTATATTAAAGAAAAAGAAGTTGAAGCAAAATTAGAAGTTGATAAAAAAGCTAAAAATTTGTTAATCAATTCAATGCAGAAATATGCTGGGGATGTTGCTAGTGATCAAACTGTAACTGTTGTAAATCTACCTAATGATGACATGAAAGGACGATTGATTGGTCGTGAAGGCCGTAATATTAGATCAATTGAAGCTGTAACAGGCGTTGATTTAATTATCGACGATACGCCAGAAGCGATAGTTTTGTCTAGTTTTGATCCATATCGTAGGGAAATTGCTCGCGTTGCAATTGAAGCATTAATCAAGGATGGTCGGATTCATCCAGGAAGAATCGAAGAAATATATGACAAAACAGTTAAAGAAATGAAAGCAAAATTACTAGAGTATGGTGAAGAAGCTTTATTTGAATTAGGAATTACTAAAGTTGATCCAGAATTACAAGAGTTGTTAGGTAAATTATACTTTAGAACAAGCTTTGGACAAAATGTTTTAAAACATTCGATAGAAGTAGCTCATTTAGCTGGTATTATGGCTGGTGAATTAGGCGAAAATGTTGCTTTAGCTAAAAGAGCAGGATTGTTTCATGATATTGGTAAAGCAATCGATCATGAAATAGAAGGGTCACATATTGAATTAGGCGCTAGTTTAGCTAAAAAATATAAAGAAAATGAAACTGTTATAAATGCTATCGAATCCCATCATGGCGATAAAGAACCTACTAGCGTTATATCGGTTTTAGTAGCTATAGCAGATGCGTTATCCGCATCTCGTCCTGGCGCAAGAAATGATTCATTAGAAAATTATGTTCAAAGATTACAAGAATTAGAAAATATCGGTAATGAAATTCCTGGTGTTGAAAAATCTTATGCTATGCAAGCAGGTCGTGAATTAAGGGTCATTGTTAAACCAGATAAAATTGATGATGTTACAAGTTATAAAGTAGCTCGCGACATAAAAAATAAAATTGAAGAAACTTTACAATATCCAGGAACAATTAAAGTTATTGTTATAAGGGAAACAAGAGTTTTAGAAGAAGCTAAATAATGAAAAAAGCTTATATGAATTACAATTAAAAAAACTAGAAATATCTAGTTTTTTTTAACGATAATATGGTCCATAATAAGGATATGGCGGGTAAGGATAGTATGGTCGATTATAAGGTGGTCGCCAAAAATTTGGCGCTAGTGCAGCTCCAGTAACGCCTCCTAATAAAAAAGGAAAAGCAAATCCACCAATAAATCTTTCATCATTGGGATATTGATTATTTTTAAAATTATTAGGGTAATTGTTAGGATAATTTTGATAATTTGGATACATAAAAACACTCCTCTCATAATAAAGTCAAGTATTTCCTATACAAAACTTTATAAATTTTTATTATATTTTGATTTTTTAATTAG
>CALVKL010000015.1 GCA_944332695.1 uncultured Bacilli bacterium | reverse complement strand
TAAACTGTCCAACTTTTGGGGTTCAGTTCATTTGACCTAGTCTTTTTTTTGATGCCTACTTTCAAGGGTGCATTTCAAAATTAAGTCCTTTTTATTTCATAAACTTTTATTATTTTTTGATTGTGAGTCAATAAATTTAAAAAGTTTATATTCATTTTTTACTTTTCTTTTTTTAAATATGTAATCGCTTATAGTTTTTTTTGATGTTTTAAAATATAAAGCACATTCTTCTATAGAATTAAATTCAGTTATATAATTATCTTCAAGGTCATACATAGCTATAAAATAATTTCCTCGTTTATTTGTCATTTTTAATCCTTTCTAAAATATTTTTTTCTAAATTTATTACGTATGAACATTTTAAAAAGTAGTCTGTCAATAATTCTATTGCTAATTCAAAATCTAAATATGTATCTATAAATTCATATAAGTTATTGCATTTATAATATTTTAAAAACTTTTTTTCATATTCTTCTTTTGTCATTTTTTATTCCTTTCTAATAATTCTATAATTTTATTTAATCTATCATTAATTGATAAAGTATTTAATAAAATAGGTATTAAAAGTATTATTATTAATTCCATTATTTAATTTTCCTTTCTTTTTTATCTTTTTTTAATATAATAACTTTAAAAATATAATCTATTAAACTAGGTATAATCAAAATAATAAAACCTGTTAATAAAATAAAAATAAAATCTTCCATTTTCACACTCCTTTCTATAAGTAAAAAAACATCTATCAAGATGTTTTAAAAATCATAATAGAGTAATGGTGTAGTTCCTTTCTACTCCGCCATAAAGATATTAAACCCTTTATTATAAGGGTTTTTATTTTGTTTAATTTTAAAATGTGATTATATGTACATTTTTGAATTGTATCGCATAAAATGTAATAGGTGATTGTCATGGCTAAAATTGATGATTTTAAAGAATTTGTTAAAAAAAATCCTAAATTAGTTAAATATATAAAAACAGGGGAGAGTAATTGGCAGAAATTTTACGAAATATATGATTTATATGGTGATAGTAATGAAGCTTGGAAAGATTATCTTAATGTGGAAACGGCAGCAGCAACTACAGCTGTTGGAGTAACAGAAATGTTTAATTGGCTAAAAAACATTAATTTAGATAGTGTCCAAAGTGGTGTGTCAAATTTACAAAGAGTAATCGGTATGGTTCAAGATCTATCAAGTAAAGATGAAAGTAAACCTAATAAAGACTATAAACCTCGACCAATATATAAACATTTTGAAGATTAATGAGTATTGAAACACAATTTAGATTAGTTAATAATTCTAATTACATAAAATATCTAAGAGAAAATTCTCATTGGTATAAATATTTAAATAGAAGTAATAATTTTTTTAAAGATTTTGACAATGAAATGAAAATAAATTATAAACTAAGACCAACCGATCGAATAAGTAAAGCGATTGATACTTTTGATATGATTCAAACGGTTTTAAGTGCTTTAAAACAATAAATAGTAATTTAAAAGATGAAGAACATCTTTTTTTTATACTAATTATTAGATTAAATTAATAAAATTAAATAGGTGATTAAATTGAATTTCATCGATAATTTGAGAAATATAGTTTTAGAAGAAGAATTTAAAATAAATTATCTAAAAAATAAAATTTATATTATTAATTATTTAGATATTAGTCATTTTGATAATAACAAAATAATTATTAGTTATAAAGAAGGAACGGTTTCTATAAGCGGTCGAAATTTAGTTGTTTCAAAATTAGTTAAAGATGAATTGTTAATTGAGGGGAGTATTGAAAAAATAGAGTTTAGGTGATTAGATTGAAAAATAAGTTATTATATAAATTACAAAATAAAATTAAATTGAATATTAAAGGAAAAAATATTGAAAGATTTATTAAAAGATTAAAAAGTAATAATATTGATTTGTTAAAAATAGATTACAAAAAATACAATGAAGTGGATGTTTTAATTTATCAAAGCGATTATAAAAAAGTAAGAGAAATTAAAACAATTTATGAAATTAATGAATTAGATGTTTATGGTTTGGTTAAAATAAAGGAAATTATAAATATTTATAAGTATATTTTAATATTTATTATTATTGGGCTTGCTATAGTTATTTTTTTATCAAATATTATTTTTAATGTTGAAGTGATTCATAATGATAGTGAAGTAAGGAATTTTTTATTAATAGAATTAGAAAAACATGGTTTAAAAAAATATAACTTTAAAAAGAATTATCAAGAAATTCAAAATATAAAAAATAGTATTCTAGAAAAGTACAAAGACAAAATTGAATGGTTAGAAATTGTTGAAAATGGTACTAGTTATATTGTAAAGTTAGAAAGTAGAATAATACCTAATAATGAAGTTGATTATACTAAACAAAATGTTGTAGCTACTAAAAGTGCTATTATTAGAAAAATAATTGCTGAAAATGGTGAAGTGGTTAAAAATATTAACAGTTATGTTAATAAAGGAGATATTGTTATATCGGGTAATATTTACTTAAATGAAGAGATTAAAAATACAGTTAAAGCTGAAGGTAAAATATATGGCGAAGTATGGTATAATGTTAATGTCAGTTATCCATATATTTATAGTGAAATAAAAGAATTAGATAATTATCAAAATGTTTATGCTTTAAAAGTATTTGATAAAGTATTTGAATTCACTTTTAATAAATTTAAAGATAAACGTATTGAAGAAGAAAAAATATTATTTCATCCATTTTTACCTTTGTCTTTAGTTAAACAAAGACAAAAAGAAATTAAAACTATTTCGTTGCTTTTAACAAGTGATGAAGCAAAAGATAAAGCAATAATTGAAGCTATAAAAAAAATAAGTGAAAAATTAGATAGCGATGAAAAAATAATCGATTATCAAGTTTTAAAGATAAACATTAAAGATGATAAAATAGTATTGGATATGTTTTTTACAGTTTATGAAAATATTACTGGTTATAGTAAGATTGAAGGTGAATAAGTGTTTAGAAGTACAATTTTAAATATTTTTGAGGATATTTATCCAATGTTATTAATTTGTTGTGTTATTATTATATCAATGCGAGTTGTTTATTTGTATCAAACTAAAACTAAATTTATTTTCTACAAAGAAATAATGACATTGGGTTTTGTTATTTACATTATAGCATTATTTAGAGTTGTAACTTTTCAAGATGTTAGTTGGTCAAGCTCTAATTATATCATTTTTAAAGAAATATTTCGTTATGAACTAGGAACTGTTTTATTTTATAAAAATGTTATTGGAAATATGTTAATGTTTATTCCTTATGGTTTTTTTGTATCTTATTTTTTAAAAATAAAAAAACCATTAATTATTATTGTTTTAACTTTATTAGTATCATTTACAATTGAAATAACACAATTACTAATTGGAAGAGTATTTGATATTGATGATATAATTCTTAATGTGATTGGTGGATGGTTAGGTTTTATTATTTATTATATATTTGTTAAAAAAATTGCTCCTTTTTTGCAAAAAACTTATATTTATAATATAATAGTGATAGTATTGTTAGTAATAATTATTTTATATTTACAAGGGGTGTTTTATGTTTGAAATAATTAATGAATTAGATGAAAAAATAAGTGAAACAAAAAAAATAAAAGAATTATTGGATTTTATTATCAAAAAAGAAAATTTGAATAATTGTTTATTTAATATAATTTTAGTTGATAATAATTATATACGTAAATTAAATAAGGAATATCGTGGTATCGATTCATATACTGATGTTATTAGTTTTGCTTTAGAAGATGCTGATGATGAAATAAAAATGGATTTTAGAGTTTTAGGTGATATTTATATTTCTGTTGACAAAGCTAAAGAGCAAGCTAATGAATATGGTCATTCTTTTTTAAGAGAATTATCTTTTTTAACCGTTCATGGTTTGTTACACTTATTAGGTTATGACCATATGACTGAAGAAGATGAAATAGTAATGTTTAAAAAGCAAGAAAAAATATTAAACGAATTTGGAATTACGAGGTGATTACTTTGAAGAGTGGTTTTGTAAGTTTAATTGGTCGACCAAACGTCGGGAAAAGTACGTTATTAAACAGTATTATTGGTAAAAAAGTAGCGATTACTTCAAACAAACCTCAAACGACAAGAAATATTATTGAAGGAATATATAATGATGATGATATCCAAATTGTTTTTGTTGATACACCAGGAATTCATAAGCCCAAATATAAATTAGGCAAGTATTTAAATAAGCAAGCTTATTATAGTATCGATGATGTTGATATAATTGTTTTTATTATCGATGGAAGTGAGAAACTTGGCAAAGGTGATTTATATATTATAGATAAGCTAAAAGAAGTTAAAAAAACAGTAATACTAGTAATCAATAAAATAGATAAATTAAAAAAAGAGGAAATATTATTAAAAATATCAGAATATAAAGATTTATATCCTTTTAATGAAATAATTCCTTTGTCAGCTTTTAAAAAAGATAATATTAACACTTTGATTAATGTTTTAACAAAATATTTGCCAGATAATATAAAATATTTTGATGATGAAATTTATACTAACAAACAAATAGAGTTTTTAATCGCTGAAATAGTTAGAGAAAAAGTATTTAATTTAACAGAAGAAGAAGTTCCTCATTCTGTCACTTGCGTTGTCGAACAAATAAAGAAAGAAAAAAATAATTATAGTATCAATGTTGCAATTATTGTTGATCGAGATTCATTAAAAAAAATTATTATTGGTAAACAAGGCAATATGATAAAAGAAATAGGTATAGAATCTAGAAAAGATTTAGAGCAGTTATTAGAAAACAAAGTTTATTTAGAGTTGTTTGTTAAGACAATTAAAAATTGGCGAGATAAAGAAAAATATTTACAAGAATTTGGTTTTAAAGATTTTTTAGAATAAATTGTATAAAGTTTTATTTTTTGTATCACAATATTAATGGAGATGATACTATGAAAAAAGAAATTTTGTGGCAATTATTTAAAAAAACTGGGAAAATTGAATATTACTTAAAATACAAAAAAGAAGGTGAATAATTTGGAAGTTATTGTAGGGGGAATATATAAACACTTTAAAGGCGACAAAATGCAAGTTATTGCTATTGCCAAACATTCTGAAACCTTAGAAAAAATGGTTGTTTATAAGCATTTAGATAATGATGATATCTGGGTTAGACCATATGACTTATTTATATCTAAAGTAGATAAAGATAAATATCCTGATGTAAAACAAGAACATCGATTCGAGTTGATTAAAAATGATTGAAGTGGAAGGAATTATTTTAACTAGTCAAGATTATGGTGAAACTAGTAAAATTGTTAATATTATTACTAAAGAATACGGAATTGTTGGAGCTATCGCTAAAGGTTGTAAAAATATCAAAAGTAATTTAAGAAGCACAACTGATAAACTTACTTATGGTAAGTTTTATCTATATTATAAAAAAGATAAATTATCTATTTTATCTAATGTTGATATTATCGATAATTTTAAAAATATTAAAAAAGATATTACTAAAATCAGTTATGCGACTTATCTTTTAGAATTAACGGGTCAAGTTATTAAACATAGTTTAAAATTAGAAATATTTGATTTATTAATCAATTCATTAATAAAAATAAATGAAAACTATGATCCATTAGTTATTATGAACATTTTAGAACTAAAATATTTGGATTATTTAGGAGTTATGCCTGTTTTAGATTGTTGTTCTAAATGTGGGAGTACATCTATTAAAACTTTAGCAAGTGATATAGGTGGCTTTATTTGCAGTAAATGTTATACTAATCAAAAATTAGTTAGTGATAAAACAATTAAATTGATTAGGATGTATTATTATGTTGATATAGCTAAAATAACTAAATTAGAAGTTAGTAAACAAGCAAAATATGAGATAAACAACTTTTTAAATGAATATTATGATCGCTATACTGGATTATATTTAAAAAGTAAAAACTTTATTAATAATTTAAATAAATTAACAGTTTAAATATTGTTTCAACAAAAAAAATGTGTTATTATATTGCTAGTGTTGATGAAGAAGGAGTAATTAAAGTAATTATTAATAGAGAGAATGTGGTTGGTGGAAACATTTAATGATCTTTAATGAAGTAGTCTTTGGAGCTAAAGGTGACGCGTTATAGTCTTTGAGGTAGAAATTGTCTATAAATTAAGGTGGTACCACGTAATCACGTCCTTATTAGGATGTGATTTTTATTTTTAAGGAGGATATTATGTTAGATACTAAATATAATCATTTAACTGTTGAACAAAATAAATATGACAATTGGAAAGAAAAAGGATATTTTACGAGTGGAGACTTATCAAAAAAACCATATTGTATTGTTATTCCACCGCCTAATGTAACAGGAAAATTACATTTAGGTCATGCTTGGGATACGACTTTACAAGATATTATTATCCGTTATAAAAGGATGCAAGGATATGATACTTTGTGGTTACCAGGAATGGATCATGCTGGTATAGCAACTCAAGCTAAAGTAGATGCAAAATTAAAAGATTTAGGTATTAATCCACGGAGTTTAAAACGGGAAGAGTGGCTTAAATATGCTTGGGATTGGAAAGAAGAATATGCTGATAATATTCATAAACAATGGGCTAAATTAGGTTTATCATTAGATTATACTAAAGAAAGATTTACTTTAGATGAAGGATTATCTAAAGCTGTTAAAAAGGTATTTATTGATCTATATAATGAAGGATTAATTTATCGTGGAGAAAGAATTATCAATTGGGATCCTAAAGCAATGACAGCTTTATCGAATGAAGAGGTTGTTTATAAAGATGTTAAGGGAGCTTTTTACCATATTAAATACTATATTGAAAATAGTGATGAATATTTAGAGGTTGCTACTACTAGACCAGAAACATTATTTGGTGATACAGCCGTAGCTGTTAATCCTGATGATTCAAGATATCAAAAATATATTGGCAAAAAAGTTGTTTTACCAATTATTAATAAATTGATTCCGATTGTTGCTGATAGTCACGCTGATCCTGAATTCGGAACAGGTGTCGTTAAAATCACTCCGGCTCATGATCCTAATGATTTTGAAGTAGGAAATCGTCATAATTTAGAAAGAATAATTGTTATTAATCCAAATGGTACAATGAATGAAAATGCGGCTAAATATAATGGCTTAGATCGTTTTGAATGTCGTAAGCAATTAATTGAAGATTTAAAAAAAGAAAACTTATTAATTAAAATAGAAAAAATAACTCATGCGGTTGGTCATTCGGAACGAACAGATGTTATGATCGAACCGTACTTATCTAAACAATGGTTTGTTAAAATGCGCCTTTTAGCTGATCGAGTTTTAGAAAATCAAAAAGATAAGAAAACTAAAGTTAATTTTGTGCCAACAAGATATGAAAAAATAATGAATCATTGGATGGAAATAACTTATGATTGGTGTATATCAAGACAATTATGGTGGGGACATCAAATACCAGCTTATTATAAAGGCGATGAAGTGTATGTTGGCTATGAGGCTCCTGGTGAAGATTGGATTCAAGATCAAGATGTTTTAGATACATGGTTTTCTTCTGCTTTGTGGCCATTTAGTACTTTAGGTTGGCCGGATAATACTAAATTATTAGAAAGATATTATCCTAATAATTGTTTAGTAACTGGTTATGATATTATTCCATTTTGGGTTAACAGAATGACTTTCCAAGGATTACATTTTATGGGGGAAAAACCATTTAAAGATTGTTTAATCCATGGTTTGATTAGAGATAAATTAGGTAGAAAAATGAGTAAATCATTAGGTAATGGTGTTGATCCGATGGATATTATTAATGAATACGGGTGTGATTCTTTAAGATTCTTTTTAGCGACTACAACTAGTAGTGGAACTGATTTAAGGTACGATGAAGAAAAAGTTAAAGCTAGTTGGAATTTTATTAATAAATTATGGAATGCTTCGAGGTTTGTTTTAATTAATATTGAAGATTATAACTATAATTTAGATAATTTATCAATTAGTGATAGATGGATTTTAAATAAAATGAATAATTTAATTAATAATGTTACTAAACATATGGATAAATATGATTTTAATGTAGTTGGGAAAGAATTATATAGTTTTGTTTGGGATGATTTTTGTGATTGGTATATTGAATTAGCTAAAACTAATTTAAATGATACAACGAAAACTGTTTTATTAATAGTTTTAACTAATATTTTAAAATTATTACATCCATTTATGCCTTATGTAACGGAAGAAATTTATTTAATGCTACCAATTTGTGATGAATCAATTATGATTAGTGAATATCCAAAATATAATAAAGAATACGTATTTAAAGATAATACCTTAGATTTAATAATTGAATTAATTAAAAAAATAAGAAAAATCAAATTAGAAAATAATTTAGGAAAAGATTATTTGATTATAAGTAATAATAAAATTATTTTAGAAAATAAAGATTTAATCAGTAAAATATTAAAAAACAATAATATTTTAACTGAATATACAGGTGAATTTAATAAAATTGATGTTAATTTTAATAATGAGATAGTTTCTTTATATTATGATGGAAGATTAACCGAAGAAGAAAAAGAAAAACTATTAAAAGAAAAAGAAAAATTGATTAATTCGATTAACCGAAGGAAAACATTATTATCTAATTCTGGATATATCAATAATGCACCAAAAGAAATTGTGGAAAATGAAAAAAATAGTTTACTTAAAGATCAAAAAGAATTAGAACTTATAAACGAAAAGTTAAAATAAACACATATTTTTGGTAATTATGCTAATAATATAATTGACTATGCATAGTTTCAAAAAGGTGGTGAGATTAAATGAAAAAAGGTTTTACTTTAATTGAGTTGTTAGCCGTAATTATCATTTTAGCAATCGTAGCTTTAATTGCAACACCAATAATATTAGATGTTGTAGAAGATGCTCGTAAAAGCACAGCAGCATCAGAAGCTAATATGATAGCAAGTGGTATTAATACGTATTGTGCAACAGCTGAAATGAAAGCTCAAATTGATAGTACTTATACCGATATATGTGCCGATGGTGTAACAGCTAGTGAAGTACCTACGATGGTTAACTTAGGGAATGCAACTTTATCAGGTGATCCTACTTTCACTGATGGTCGAGTAACTGCAATTACTGTTATAAGTAATGGATATAAAGTTGTTATGACAGGAGGAACTTGGGCTGATCCAGTAAAGTCAGAATAATTATTTTGACTTTTTTCATTTAATTTACACAATTAATTGACTTAGATAAAAAAACAAGGTATAATTTAAATAGTTAGAAAAAGTAAGGTGGTGAGATTAATGAAAAAAGGTTTTACTTTAATTGAATTGTTAGCAGTTATCATTATTTTAGCAATCGTAGCTTTAATCGCAACACCTATTATTTTGGATGTTGTAGAAGATGCTCGTAAAAGTGCTGCCAAATCAGAAGCTAGTATGATTTTAAATGGTGTTCAAACTTATTGTGCAGCTGCTGAAGCAAAAAAACAATTAAATCCTGATGCAGATGTAGTTGATTGTACAAAAACAATTAGTGCTGAAGACGTAAAAAAAATGGCTAATTTAGGTAGTGCTACAGTTAGTTCTGTAACTCCAGAGACAGATGGAACATATTCTTTATATGTTAAGTCAAACGGTTATTTAATTGGCATTTATAAAGGTGTTATTCCAACTTCTTATACAAAAACAACTACTGATGTACCAGCAACTGCGCCAACTACTGCACAATAAAAATTGCTTCACAATTTGTGAAGCTTTTTTCATATAAAGGAGTTTGTTTATGAAAAAGCAATTATTATCATTTTTTATTCCTTTTTTTTGCTTGATTGTATTATTTTTTATTAATAATTTTATATTAGGCGATAATACAATTTTATATAGTGATTCACAATATCAATATTATCAATTATTTATATGGTTAAAGAAATTTCTAGAAAATGGATCTTTATATTCTTTTCAAATTGGGCTAGGAACACCTATGATTGCAACCATAGCTTATTATTTAAGTTCAATAACTAATTTGTTTATCTATTTTTTTGATAATGTTGAATTGTTTTTAATAATAACTAGTTTGATTAAAATAAGTTTATGTGGATTAACAATGTATAATTATTTAAATTATAATTATAAAAATAAATATACAATAATTTTTTCTACAGCTTATGCATTATCTTTTTACAGTTTAGCTAATTATTTTCAATTTATGTGGTTAGATGCATATTTTTTAAGTCCTTTATTATTATTAGGAATTGATAAAATAATTAAAGAAAGAAAATATTTGTTATATGGAATTACTTTATTTTTGATTATATTGTCCAATTATTATATGGGATATATGTGTTGTTTGTTTTCAGTATTATATTTTATATATAAATATTTATTAAGTAATAAAGACAAAAAAAGTATTAAAATATTTATAGTGGTTTCTATTTTATTTGGATTAATGACTATGTTTTTGCATATACCTAATTTATTAGAATTGTTAAAAATAGAAAGAAATAGTGGCAAAGATTATTTATTTAATACTGATATATTGGGAATTTTATCTAAAATTTTTATTGGTTCAAATGTTGAAGGTGGTATTCTAAACTATCATCATCCATATCTTTATATTGGAATATTTAATATAATTTTATTATTATTTTATTTTGTTAATAAAAATATAAATAAAAAAGAAAAACTATTATCTGGTATATTTATCTTAATTTTAATTTTAAATATAATTTTTGTACCTTTTGATAATTTTTGGCATGCATTATCTTCGCCAATTGGATATAATTTTAGATATATATATTTATTTAATATATTTACAATATGTTTATGTTTGAATTCGTTTATTAATATTAAGCATGTAGATAAGATTTGGTATTATATAGTATTTTTAATATTTTTATTAATAAGTGAGTTGGTTATTTTAAGAAATATAATGAGCTATTTTAACATTTATATAAGTGCTATTATATTTTTGCTTTATTTAATTATTTTTAAAAGTAATAATAAAGATATAGAATTATTATTTATTGTTTTAGCTATTTCTGAATTGTTTTTTAATGGATATACTATATTTAAAAAGTATGAATATTCAACAAAAACGTATTTAAATAGAGTTTATATTGAAAAGCAAAATATATTAGAGGATGTAAATGATGATTCTTTTTATCGTTTAGAATTTTTAAATAGGTTTTTATATAATGATGCTTTATCTTATGGATATTATGGTGTTGATGGATGGTATTCTAGTGTATATTTAAATAAAGATTTTTATAATAAAATAGGCTATGGAACTTTTAATAATTCATTGGGATATAATAATTATTTATTATTGGATAGTTTATTTAATATTAAATATGTTGCTTCATTAAACAAATTAAAATATTATGATTTAATAAGTACTAATAAAATATCAGCTTATCCAGAATCTTTTTATGGAATTTATTATTTTGATATATATTTATATAATAATCCATATAGCTTAAGTTTAGGGTATATGGTATCTGATAGAATAAAAGAAGATATTAATTGTAATAGTCCATTTGAATGTCAAAATAAAATAATTAATAATATGACTGATACTATTGATAACATATATGAAGAATATTTATATAATGATATTGAATTTAAAAATAAAGATTTTTATGTATTAGCGAAAATAAATGATTATAAAAAAGGAAGTAATGTTTGTTTAAATGAAGAATGCTATAAAATTAATGATATAACTAATAATAATTTATTCTTTGAAAACAATTTTGATAATATTGAAATAAAAACAGAAAATATTTCTGAACTTTATTTAGCTTATTTCAATTTTGATGAATTTATAAATAAATATAATATTTTAAAAAATAATCAATTAAATATAACTAGTTTTAAAGAAAATCATATTAAAGGTAATATTAATGTTGATGATAATAATGTCTTATTTTTAAGTATTCCTTATGATGAGGGATTTAAGATATTAGTTGATAACAAAGAAGTAGATTATTATAAAGTAATTGACAATTTTATTGGCTTAGATTTAGAAAAAGGTCATCATGATATAGAAATAATCTATGAAGTAAAAGGATTTAAATTAGGATTATTTGTAAGTTTATTATCATTAATTACATTTATACTTATAAGAAAACACTTATAAGTTTTTTCTTGTAAATATAAATGTTTTAATATATAATATTAATTGGTGAGTTAACATGAAACAAGAAAACATCCGCAATTTTTCGATTATCGCTCATATTGATCATGGTAAAAGTACATTAGCTGATCGAATATTAGAAGAAACTAAAGCAATAACTGAAAGAGAAAAACAAGATCAATTATTAGATAATATGGATATTGAAAGAGAACGTGGCATTACCATTAAATTGAATGCAGTTCAATTAAAATATCATTATAATAACGAGGATTATCTATTACACTTAATTGATACTCCTGGTCATGTTGATTTTAATTATGAAGTAAGTAGATCATTAGCTGCTTGTGAAGGAGCAATTTTAGTAGTTGATGCAGCACAAGGAATTGAAGCTCAAACTTTGGCTAATTTATATTTAGCTTTAGATAATAATTTAACAATAATACCTGTTATCAATAAAATAGATTTACCTAATGCTGATATCGAAAAAGTAACTAAAGAATTAGAAGAAACATTAGGTTTTAATAAGGATGAAATTATTTTAACTTCAGCTAAAAATGGAATTGGAATAACAGAATTAGTAGACGAGATAGTTAATAAAATACCTAGTCCTAAAGGTGATATAAATAAACCACTTCAAGCATTAATATTTGATAGTTTTTATGATTCATATCGTGGGGTAGTTGTTTTAATTAGAGTAGTTAATGGTAAAGTTAAAATAGGTGACAAAATAAAATTGATGGCTACTAATAAAATAGAAGAAGTAGTTGAATTAGGCGTTAATACACCTAAAGAAGTTAAGAAAAATGAATTAGTAGCTGGAGAAGTTGGATATTTATGTGCCGCTATTAAAGATATTTCTGATATTAAAGTAGGAGATACAATTACTTTAGAAAACAATTCTGCTTTAGATATATTACCAGGATATAAGCCAATGAAACCGATGGTATTCTCAGGAATTTATCCGATTGAAACATCGAAATATCCTGATTTAAGAGAAGCTTTAGAAAAATTAAAATTAAACGACGCATCACTTGAATTCACACCAGAGACTTCTAAAGCATTAGGATTTGGATTTAGATGTGGATTTTTAGGATTATTGCATTTGGAAATAATTAAAGAACGAATTGAAAGAGAATTTAATATTAATTTAATTGTTACTTCACCATCAGTTATTTATGAAGTATATTTAACTGATAATACAATTATTAATATTGATAGCCCTAGTAAAATGCCTGATAAAGTAAAAATAAAAGATATTAAAGAACCATATATTAAAACATCTATTTTTGTTCCAAATGAATATATTGGTCCAATTATGGAATTATGCCAAGATAAACGAGGCAATTATATTTCGATGGAATATTTAGATAAAACAAGGGTAAATATTCATTATGAAATACCTTTAGCTGAAATTGTATATGATTTTTTTGACAAATTAAAAAGTATTTCAAAAGGTTATGCTTCTTTTGATTATGAAATAATTGGTTATAAATCAAGTGACTTAGTTAAAATGGATATTTTATTAAATGGTGAAGTAGTTGATGCATTAAGTGTTATTGTTCATAAAAATTTTGCTTATAAAAGAGGTAAAAATATTGTAGAAACATTAAGAAAAATGATTCCAAGACAACAATTTGAAGTTCCTGTTCAGGCAAGTGTTGGTAATAAAGTAATAGCCCGTGAAACAATTAAAGCGGTTAGGAAAGATGTTTTGGCTAAATGTTATGGTGGCGATGTATCAAGGAAGCGGAAATTGTTAGAAAAACAAAAAGAAGGTAAAAAGAGAATGAAAATGGTCGGAAGAGTGGAGATACCAGAAGAAGCATTCTTAGCAGTATTAAAAGTTGAAGATGAAATTTGACAGATTAATATAAATATAATACAATTAAAAATAGTTATTATACTTTTAGAAGTGGTTGGATAGTATGAATGAAAAAACAAAAAGAAAAATATTTGCTGAAGGAATTTGTTTTGAAAAATTATTTATTATTTTCCTTATCGCTTCAGTTATTGGTTCTTTATATGAACAGATTTTAAATTTGTTATTAGTTTACTCAAGAACTGGACAATTAGTATGGGAATACCGTAGAGGTGTAATATATGGGCCATTTAATGTTATTTATGGGTTTGGAGCGGTATTATTTATATGTTTATTGGCTAATAAAAAGCATAAATGGTATGAAACTGTTATATATGGCTCTTTATTAGGCGGGGGAATTGAATATATAATTGGTTTTTTGCAAGAAACATTTACACAAACGATTTCGTGGAATTATTCACATAAATTATTAAATATTAATGGTAGAATAACTTTAGAATATATGATTTTATGGGGATTTTTGGCTCTTATCTTAGTTAAATATTTTTATCCATTTGTATCTAAATTAATTGAAAAAATACCCTACCATTTAGGAACGATTTTAACAAGAATTTTACTTATTTTTATGGTTATTAATATGCTTATTTCTTGGGGAGCAATTCTTAGACAAACCTTAAGAAGAAATAATGTTCCTGCAATCACACCAATTGGTGAATTTTTTGATAAAAATTATGATGACGATTTTTTAAAAAAATACTTCCCTAATATGATACATTCAGGTGGTGAGTAAATGATTGATTTGATTTGTTTATGTTTTATTATTATTGGTATTATTTTATTAATTTTAGGTAATATTCATATTAGAAAAAATAAATGTACTATTAATAAAGGTAATATTAAAGGTAGTAATTTTGCTGTTTTGATTCCAGCTCGCGATGAAAGTTTAGTAATTGAAAAATTACTAGTTAGTTTAAAAAATCAAACCGTTGATTTAAATATGAGAGATGTTTATGTTATTGTTGAAACAAAAGAAGATAAAACAGTTGAAATATGTCAACAATATGATGCTACAGTTGTTATTCGAACTACTAAAAGACAGAGAAAAGGATATGCTTTAGATGAAACTTTAAAACAAATAAAAAAAGAATACGACTTATATTTTATTTTTGATGCTGATAATGTTTTAGATAGGAATTATTTTAAAGAAATGTTAAAAACTTATCAAGAAGGTTATGATATTGGTGTAGGATATCGAAATTGTAAAAATGGTAATGATAATGTTATTGCTGCTTGTTCAAGTTTAACTTTTTCGATGATAAATACATTGGGCAATGATTTTAGAAATAAATATAACGCTAACGCTATTGTTTCAGGCACTGGTTTTTATATTAAAGGAAATTGGATAAAAAAATGGCATGGTTATCCATTTTATAGTTTAACTGAGGATTATGAATTGAGTTTATATAGTGTTTTACACAATATGACAACTTATTATAATGATCAAGCTATATTTTATGATGAACAGCCAACAAAATATAAACAAACTGTCAAACAAAGAACAAGATGGATTAAAGGCTATTTTGAAGCAAGGAAAAAGTATATTCCATTGATTGCTAAAACGATGAATCCTAAAGATGAAAACTATGGTTCTAAATATAGTACTTGTTTAGGGGTTAGAGCATATATTTATTTAATAATTGGCGTAATTTGTTATATTATAAAAACGCTAATATTATTATTTGTAAATATAGATAATAAAGATATTACTACTGTTTTAAGCTTTTTAATTGGAATTATTTTAATTGTTTATTTAATTATGATGATTGTAACAATTATAATGTTAAAAAAAGAAAAATTAGATTTAAACAAAAAGACAAAAATTAAAACAATATTTTATAATCCGATATATTTAACTACTTATATAAATTGTGCTTTAAGAGCGTTGTTTAAAAAGAATGTCCCTTGGGATAAAATCGAACATAAAGTTAATAAAAAATAGTTATCAATATGATAGCTATTTTTAGTATCTAATTTATTTAATTTCTTTTAAAACAGTAGTTAAAATTTCTTCATTTTCATTTTTTATGACAACTTCATTAACATCATAATTATCTTTAATTGATAAACAAATTGTATAAATTACTTCTTCTAAAATATCTTTACTATCAACATCAGAAAATATATATGAATTAAAAGTTAATTCTAATATATCGGGTTGTTCTTCAATAGCTAGTAATTCAGTATTACTATTTAAATAACTTAAAAGATTAGTATTATAAGCATTGGTACTTGTCAATTCATCAATAATGATTTTAATTTTATCTCTATTATCATTTAAATATTTGGTGACAGGAACATAATAATAATTATCGTTATATTTATTTAAATAATAGATTGTCACTTGATTTATATCGTTTGTTTTAGTAAAATCATAAATTTTATTAATACCGAAATTTCGATCTAAAGTGCTTGGTAAGTTTGTACCTGTTTGTGGTAGCTTGGTTAAAATATCACCTTCAACATAGATGATTAATTTATTAACACCATCAACGGATGTGACAGTGTATATAATAGCTTCAATCATTTTTTCTTCTAAATCTTTATTTATGTTTAATAAATCTTTAGAAAAATCAATTTTAATTAATCCATCTTCATAATTAACACTTAATATTTTTGTGTCACTAGGCAAGATAGATTTAAATCCATTTGGTATCTTATTTTCACCACTACCGCCACTAATTAGTACTTCAACTAATTCTTTAACTTTTTCTTCTACTCCAGTACTATTAATGACTACTTCTGTTTTACCTAGATAGTTATAATAATCTAATAAATAAATGTTATTTGTTGTAACTTCTAAATCAACATATTCTAAATTTTGTTTTATTTGTAATTTTTCCTCATTGGGAATTATATAGATTAAAAGTAGGGCAAATAAGGCTGAAGAAGTTATAATAATTTTTCTAATCATTTTTCTTTTTAACATAAAATCACCTATTTAATTTTATGAAAAAAAAGGTTGTTTATACCTTTTTATAACGAAATTTCCTTTAACTTTAAAAGTTCTATGACAGCACCAGCACGTCCTTTAACTCCTAATTTTTGCATGACATTAGAAATGTGATTTCTTACTGTTTTTTCACTTATTCCTAATTTCTTAGCAATTTGTTCTGTTGAACGGTTTAATACTAACAAATCAAAAACTTGTTTTTCTCTTTTCGTCAAAACACTTTTAGACATAATTCCCTCACTTCCTTGGGTGGTTTATATTTCTTCATATTATTCTATGTACTAAATAAAAATAAGTGAGGGAAAAAATAATAATTATGAAGTGAATTTGACGGTAATATATTTAGGTGTTTCATATTGCTCTTGAATGGTTCGCATAATTTTATTAGCCAAATCACTATCATTTTCATTTTTTTGAACAACAACTTCAATTTGATCATTTTTAATTTTAATAAAAGCTTTTAATTGGTAAACATCATTTATTTTATTTTCTAGTTTTTCTTCTTCCCCTTTAATAATATTTAATTCTTTCATTTTATCAAAAGCATTATTTTTTTCTTCAATAGTTGATTTATCACTATTAAGAATTAATTGCAAATTTTCTATTTCTTTTAATAGTTCTTCCTCTTTTTCGACTCTTAAAGCAACTAAAACAGTACTTTCGGTGATGTTGGTAGTAGGCGTATTTTCATTATAATTATAATTTGCGTTCGTGTTTAATAATAACTCCGGTGGCATTGTAATATAATAAACACTTAAAACTAAAATAAGACTAAATAAAGTTAAAAACCAGATACTTTTTTTATTAATCATATATATTCCTCCATAATCTATTAAATTATATTCAACAAAATAGTAAATATTAAAAAATATTGCAATAAGTAAAATGATAGTGTATAATTAAGGTGTATATATAAAAGTAGGAGGAATAAAAAACGAAAAAATTAACGATATGCAAAAATGGAGGGGGCATTTACTAAATAAAGCATTTACGTTAATAGAGTTATTAGCTGTAATAATCATATTAGCAATCGTAGCTTTAATAGCCACCCCAATCATATTAAATGTAGTAGATGATGCTAGAAGTTCTGCTGGCAAGTCAGAATCTAATATGATTTTAAATGGTAT
>CALVKL010000014.1 GCA_944332695.1 uncultured Bacilli bacterium | reverse complement strand
TCATATACATCAACATTATCAGTGTGATCAATTACACCACTAATTGCATATGTTGGATATGCTGTACCATTAACAATAGTTCCACAGGCTCCAGCATATGATGCACTTAATTCTACATCATCACCAATTCTCTTCTTACATGATTCATTATAATAATTAATTGCGTTTTCTACATGATCAGTATCATTTGGTTCCCAAATTTGAGCAACTCTTGAACAAATGCTAGTAACACCTGCTCCTCCTGCACAACTAATTCCTTGAATTGTAGCGGCATCTTCTGTTGTTGCTACAACACGACCAATTTGAGCGAATGCTACACGTACTGAATTTTCAATACCTGTATTAGCAACACCACCAGCATCTGAAACTGTAACACTTGATTCTGGTGTTAAATAAACAGCTTCCTCATTACGAATATTAAGTTCATCATAATATTCATTTCCTGATAAGTTTTTAATAAATAAGTCAAATGCTACATAACCTCTTTCTTCGGTTTCACCAACTTCATTAGTTACACGACTTGACATAATTCTATAACCACCTTCTGTTGGTGTTAAGCTTCCTTTTTCATACAAAATTAATCTTGAACTAGCAGCATCAATTTCTCCTACTGATGACATAGGAATTAATCCTGCTCCACCCCAACTGTTAGTATTTCCTTGATAAACTCTATTTGCTTCAATACCATCGATTGCTTGAGATGGATCATTATATGTTTCACTACTAATTGTAATTGCATCGGCCCAATTTACACCATTTAAAGATAACTCTAAACTATCGATTGCAGCAATTTCAATATCGAAACTTTTAACGTTAACTGTTTTGAAACCGATAAACCAAGCATAAGTTGAAACAGTTAAAATAATAGCACATAATCCACAAGCAATAATTAATTTTTTAACACGTCCCTCATGTTTCTTATTTCTTTTCATAAATTACCTCTTTCTTTTTAATTTTCAATGGACTCGTCTAAATATTCTGAATTGAAATCCATATGAACTTTAAATTCGCCACCTAATATATTATCTGTACATTCAGGATCAGTTCCTTCAATCCATAAAACTATCGTATAACGATCTAAATCTCCAGGTTGAAAATTTTCAATATGCGTCCTTACAACAATATTTTCGGATTCGAAAGGAGTTGTCCCCCTTTCCGGTGTTCCATCATATGATGCTTTAGCGTAGGTTACCTCTTCACCATTCCTATAGATTCTAATTCTTACCGCTTCGTCGACATTTTTAACGACGTCATCGATTACTACTTCACTCCAATAATCTGCTATTTCAGAACCAGTATTTTCAATATAAAATGTATATGCTAAATAGTTATCACCATTGTGCGAACCACTCCCTTGCTCATCTAAATCATCAGGAAGCCATTGATGAGATATATTTTCAAAAGTTTGTGGCGTTTTAGCATATAATTCTGAACGATACACTTTATACTCTGGATCATCATAAATGATTAATCCTCTATCGAAATATAGATTGCGATCGAGTGTTATAGTAAAATTTCCCTTATTATAAATAATACCAATGACAAAATATGAAATTAATAGTAATAATAAAATAACTAACAAAACTATTCTAAGAATTTTTTTGGTACGTTGTTCATTTTTTAGTTTTTTGCTACTTAAGTCAATTTTGTTTTTCATTTTACCCATACCTTTCATAAATAGTACAATAACATACCCTCACTATGATATCCTTTACAATACAATATCATTATAACATATCAGTTTTTTTTGTCAATTATTTTGTCGAAAAATGTCAATAGAAAATTAAAAATTTTAAAAAGGAATTAAAAAACATATATAAAACACAAATAATTTTTGTGTCAAAAAACTTTTAACATTATTAATTTTACTTCTGTTATAATATAGATATATAATTAAAAAAATTGTAATTTCCTTACAATTTTTTTATTTCATATTTATTCTATTTTTATAACTATCTAAAGTTGATAATTTTTTTAAATCATTACTTATTAAAGTAATCATTAATTATTTGATAATATTTTTCTTTCTCTTTGCTTTCGATAAAAGCGCTATTAATAGCATTTATATTCATCTTTTTAAAATCTTCTAATTTAAAATTAAAATATTTAATTAACTTTTTGTATTCTTTTGTTAAAGTAATATCAGATACAGTTTGATTATCTGTATTTATCGTCACTAATACGCCTTCTTCATATAATTTCTTAATAGGATGATTATTATATTTATAAATGTTAGTATCAACATTACTTTTAGGGCATACTTCCAAAGTAATACCTTTTTGTTTAATTAATGAAATTGCCCGCTTATCTTCTATACATCTAACGCCATGACCGATTCTTTTAGCACCAAAAGAAATAGCTGATAAAATACTATCAACACCAGCCGCCTCACCAGCATGAATAGTAAAAGGAATATCCTTTTTTTTAATTATTTGAAATAATTCTTTAAAACTAGATGTATTATAAAGGGCTTCATCACCAGCTAAATCTAGGGCAACTACTCCTTTATTTAAATATTTTCTAGCCAGTTCAATAGTCTTTAGGTTTTCTTCAAAATTAAAATGACGCATCATACATAAAATTAAATTAACTTTGATTTCATTATCATTTAAACCTCGTAAAACAGAGTCAACAACTTCCTTTGGACTCAACCCTTTTTTAATATGTAACAAAGGAGCAAATCTAACTTCGGCATAAATAACATGTTCTTTTTTTAAATCTAAAACTAATTCTTTAGCTATTCTTGTTAAATTTTCTTTAGTTTGCATAATTTCATTAGCTAAAGTAAATTTAGTTAAATATTCGTCTAAACTATCACATTTAGAAGCAATCATCAGTTTTTTTACTTGTTTAATATCCATATTAGTTAATTCACAGGTTGTTTTAATTCTTATTGAACCATCTAAATGAAGGTGTAAATTAACTTTAGGAATTTCTTTTAGCATATTCATAAGAATCTCTTACCATTTCTTCTAAACCTTTTGTTGCTTCAAAATTTAATTTTTCTTTGGCATGGGTGCAATCGGCATAAAATGCTTCAATATCACCGGGTCTTCTCGCGGTCATGATATACTTTATTTTAACATTGTTAACTTTTTCAAAAGCATTTATTATTTCTAGTACGCTATATTCATTACCTGTTCCTAAGTTATAAAAATCAATTCCGGATGTTTGGTTTATTAATTCAATAGCTTTCAAATGGCCAACAGCTAAATCAACTACATGAATATAGTCTCTTACTCCCGTACCATCTTTGGTGTTATAATCATCACCAAAAACATTTAGTAAATCTAATTTGCCTGTAGCCACCCCGACAATATATGACATTAAATTATCGGGAATATCTTGGGGATTTTCTCCTATTAGATAGCTCTTGTGTGATCCAATCGGATTAAAGAATCTTAATACCGCTATTGCCCACTCATTATCTGAATTATATAAATCCTTTAAAATACCTTCAATATATAATTTTGTTGAGCTATAAGGATTAGTTGCGTGTAAAGAAAAGTTTTCTTTAATCGGTAATTTTTCAGGATTACCATATATAGTAGCACTAGACGAAAAAATAAGCTTTTTACATTTATATTTAGTCATAATTTCTAATAAAGTTAAAGTTGACTCAATATTATTTTGATAATATAAAATCGGTTTTTTAACACTTTCGGAAACTACTTTTAAACTAGCCAAATGAATTACCGCATCAATATTTTCTTGTCTAAATATTTTGTCAACTAATTCCTTATCCCGCAAATCACCTTTATAAAACTTTAAATTTTTATTTGTTATTGTTTTTATTTTATCAACAACATCTTCTTGAGAATGAGATAAATTATCAATAATAACTACTTCATAATTATGTTCTAGCAATTCGCAACAAGTGTGACTTCCAATAAATCCACAACCGCCAGTTACTAAAATTTTCATTTTACCTCCTTATTTTTTTTATAAAATTTTGACCAAATACTTCACTAAATATATTATTTTTAAATGATAAAGTAAAATAAATAATTATACCAATGAAAGCATAAATAATAATTTCTAATAATGACCATAATCTAGTAGTTTCAAAAGGGCCAAGAAATAATCTAACAATCATTAAACTTAATAACATAATTCCATTGATTAAAATAATTTTAATCATACAATTAAAGCTTGAACGATAATCCACATGATAAATTTTTTTTAATTTATAAAGTAAATAAATAACAGATAATCCTTGAACCAACATTGTTGTAAAGATTGTTGCATAATAAGCTTCAATTCCTAGGAACTTAAATAAATGCATCATTGGTACATTTAAAATAGCTTTTAAAATAAAACTACCTAATAATGTTCCTAAAGCAACTTTAGGATTATCTAAAGCATTAGTTGTGTCAACTAAAATATAGAAAAATGAATTAATAAGGGCTTGTAAAACATAAAAACTAAATATTTTTGTACTTAATAAATCATAACCATAAAATAAAGTCCAAACACTACTAGATAGAAAGCATAACCCCAATGTCATAGGTAAAGAAATAAATAAAATCATTTTTAAAGCTTGATTTATTTTGTTTGAAACATCTTGATAATTTTTTAGAGTTTTACTGCTAACAATATTAGGAATGATGCTCATGGTAATACCAAAAGTAAGTGATAAAATGATCATATTTAATTTAGAACCCCAAGTAGTAATAATACTTAAAACGTTTTCTGCCAAATTAACATCATATCCTAAAGAAACAAGTCCTCTAACAACAGTAAAAACATCGACCGAATTATAAATAGACCTTATAAATTCAATTAAAATAAAAGGTAATGAATATAAAATAATTCTTTTAAAAATTACTTTATTAGTTAATTTAGCTTCTTCTTTTTTTGGTTTTTCATCTCTTTTTAATATAGCTCTATTTTTATTTATTTGCGTAATTATATACAAATAAGCTACTAAAGCGCCAGCAGTAGCCCCAAAAGTTGCCACTCCAACGGCAGTAGTAATCGACAAATTAAATACTTTTAAAGTTAAATAGCTACCACCAACGATAACGATAACTCTTACTAATTGTTCGATAACATTAGCTAAACTAGGAACCCCCATCATTCTATGCCCTTGAACGTAACCTTTGCTGACACTTAAAATCGGTATAAATAATAATGCGGTGGATATAACTCTAATAACAAAAGTGATTTCATCGATGCTATTTCCACCTTCAATGTCTCCAATAATTAAATATGCTAAATTAGGAGCAAAAATAAATAAAATTAAAAAACAAATTATACCTAATCCAACAATGATATATTTACCTATTTTATAGGCTCTTTCTTGTGTATTATAATATCCTAAGGTGTTATATTCGCTAACTGCTTTAGCCATAGCTGTAGGAATTCCTGTTGATGATAATGAGGCAAATATTGCATATATTGTATAAGCATAACTATATAAAATGGCTCCTTTGGTTCCTATTATAGCACGAAAAGGAATAACATAAATTATTCCTAGAATTTTACATAATACAATACCGATTGTTGATATAAAAGCCCCCTCAACAAAGGTGTTTTTTTTCATATAATTCACTTCCCATAAATAATCATTGCTGAAAAACAATATAACTGTTCTTCACCAACAATACTAATTGCTACTTGATACTTAATATCAAGTATATCATCTCTATTTTCAATAAAATTATTAATGCATTCTTCCAAATCTTTTTCATGACATTCATCAAATACTTTTACTTTCATAATATCACCAATATTATTATAATTGTACTAATTCAAAATTATTGTCAATATTTGTATTCATAAATATATTGATTATTATTGGTTTCAACTAAAACTTTAAATTTAATTTCTTCTTCTTTTTGAACATATCCTATTAAAATTATTCCTTTTTCTTCTTTTAGATTGACTTTATCATCAACTATACCAACACTTGGAAAAATGTCTTCGGTCTTACCATCATGAATAACTAATGCCAACACTTCTGAAGCTTCTATTTGGGGATTATCAATAATTACTTGATATATTAATCGTTCTTCATTAACTTCATCAATATAAAAATTAACATCAAAAGGAAAAACTGATTCATTGGCTTTTTTTAAATCATTGACATAAGTATCATACAAAGTTGGTTTACTACATCCTACTAATAGAATAATAACTAACAATATCTTCTTCATTTTTCAACCTTCTTTTAGTACTTTTCTAATTTCTTTATAATCTGGACAATATTTACTAACTTGTAACCAAAATTCTTTAGAATGATCAAAGTAAACAAAATGCGATAATTCATGAATAATAACATAATCGATTTGATTAATTCCATATTTTATTAATTCACTATTTAACGTTACAACATTATTTTTCCGATTACATACACCCCATCTAGTCTTCATTTTTCTAATTCTTAATTGCGGATAGGGTATTTTTTCTTGATAAATACTATAAATGAAATCTAATCTTTCTTGATATATTTTAACAATCTGCTTTTTTAACCATTTGTCTAAATATTCTTTATTTTTAACGAATATTTTATTATCAGCTATATCAATATCCATGGTTGGAACAAAAATTATGTCATATTTTTTACCCAAAAAATAAAATGAATCATTTTTTTCTTGTCTATTTTGGCTTCTTTCAAGCATTTTTTTAACAGTTTGATAATTATTATCTAATAACTTTTTAATGTAATTTTTACTAACAAAATAATTAGTTGTGACATATATTTTGTTTTCCTTAACTCTAATATATGTATTTTTGTTGTTTTTCTTTATTATTATAACTTCATAATTAATACCATCAATAACATATTTCATAAATATGATTATATCAAAATATAACATTATTTTCAATACAATAAAATTTTAAAATTATATTTATATAATATAAAAAATAGCTTTTAAAACTATTTTCTTATATTTTCTAATTCTTTTTTGTTTTCTATATAAAATTTATAGCTAGTTATAATTAAAATAGAAAGTGGTAAAGCGATTACAATTCCAATAAACCCAAATAAAATTCCTCCACCAAAAACAGCTGCAATTACAACAATTGGATGAACTTGATTACTTTTACCATATATTAGTGGATTTAAAACATAAGAGTCAATCATTGAAGTAATTAAGGTTACTACTATTACTGTTAACCCTAAAGCTGGATTAATTGTAAAACCAGTAATAACACCGATTACTTGAACAAATATACCACCAAAATAAGGAATAAAATTGCTTAATCCCGATAAAAAACCGAGCAATAAAGCATTAGGATGACCTATTAAATAGTAAATTAAAGTATATTCAAAAAAACTAATGCAAACAATAATTAAAAATCCTTTAATATATTTTTTGATTTCACGATCTAAAGTAGCAACATATTCATATATTTTTTTGGATTTGCTAGACAGATAAGCTTTAATACTTATTCTTATTTTATCCATATCTAGTAAAAAATAAATACTTGAAGCTAATGCGATAAAAATATTTGTAAATGCACTGATTGAAGCGTTAATTGTTTTAACAGCGCCATCTGAAACAAATTTACCAACATTAGTAATAATTTGGTTAAATGTTTCCATTAAAGTATCACCAAAATTACCTAAATCGATATTAAAATTAGCAGATATATCTTTAATAAATACAATTAATGAATCAACTAAACTTAAAATTTGATTAGATAATAGTGGTACTAATAGTACTAATGTAATTATAATAATAGAGATCACTACTGCAATAATAATTCCTATCCCTAAAGTTTTAGGTATTTTATTTTTTATTAATGTTTCTAAAAGTGGATATAAAGCATATGCAATAACAAAGCCAGCAAAAAGAGGTAAAAATATTTTTAATATTTTATCTAAAATACCGAGCCACAATGCTCCCGATTGATAAACAAAAAAACATATTATAGCTATCAAAGCAATATTTATTAATTTAAAATCTAATTTATTTTTTATCATAAGTCACCTAACTTTCTAAAACAATGGTTACTGGTCCATCGTTTATTATATTAACTGACATATCAGCTTGAAAAATGCCAGTTTGAACATCAATATTATATGTTTTTAATTCTTCATTAAATAATTGATATAATTTACTCGCTTCACTAGCTTTCATTGATTTAAAATAACTAGGACGATTTCCTTTTTTAGTATCTGCATATAAAGTAAACTGCGAAATTGATAAAATGCTACCCCCAACATCTAATAATGATTTATTCATAATATGATTTTCATCATCAAAAATACGTAAATTAACTAATTTTTTAACCAAATTTTTTATATCATTTATTGTATCGTTATGAGTAAAACCAACCAAAACAACTAACCCAAAATCTATTTTGCTGATAATTTTGTTATTTATCGCTACACTTGAATTTTTACTTCGTTGAATTACTAATTTCATTTAATTAACCTTTCAACACTTAAAATGTTAGGTATCATTCTTAAATCATTCATATATTTGGTTAATTTTTCTTTGTTTTCTACTAAAACGGTAATTTGATAAATATAATCATTACCACTAGATAAGGATTTAAAGCTTTCTACTGTAATATCACTATTCGATGTTTTAGCGATTACTTCCATTAAAATGTTACTATTTAATGATTTAATTAATAAACTAGTAGGATATTTTTTAGTAATTGCCTCATTCCAATAAACATCGATTAAACGTTCATTTAAATTACTAACATTAGGGCAAACCATTCGATGAACAGTTATTCCGTATCCTTTAGTAATATATCCAACTATTCTATCTCCACAAATCGGTTTACAACAAGAAGCAATATTTACTTTTATATTGTCAATACCTTTAACTATAATATCATTTTTGACAGTAGGTAAAATTACTTCTTTATCTTTGGTTTTGTTTAAAATTATTTCTTCCTTAGTAATATTGTCTTCTGTAATTATATTAACTACTTGTGATGGGGTATATTTCCCATTACCAATATTAATATATAATTCGTTAATATCTACGCATTTTAATTCACTTAGTAATTTTTCAATATTTTCATTAAAAATACTAATACTTATTTTTCTTTTTCGTAATTCTTTATTTAATAAATCCCCACCCTTATTATGATTATCTTCTTTTATCGATTTGTTAAAATACGCTTTTATTTTATTTTTGGCTTGGGTTGTTTTAACAAAATTCAACCATTCTTGACTCGGCGTCGAACTTTTATTAGTATTTATTTTTACAATATCGTTATCTTTTAATTTATAATCTAACGGTACAATATTATTATTAACTATTGCGCCAATTGTAGTATCTCCTATTTTAGAGTGAACACGATACGCAAAATCAATCGGTGTTGAACCATTAGGTAATTCTATAACATCCCCTAAAGGAGTAAAAACATATATGGTATCTTTTAAAACGTCTTCTTTCACTGAATCGACAAACTGTTCTTCGCTACCTTCGTTTTTTAATTCCATAATTACTCTAAAAAATTGTAATTTTTGTTCCATCTCACTTTGCATATTAGATTTCCCTTCTTTATATGACCAGTGTGATGCGATTCCATTTTCAGCAACTTTGTCCATTTCATAAGTCCTGATTTGAATTTCAAATAATTGACCATCGATTCCGAAAACTGTTGTATGTAATGATTGATACATATTTGTTTTAGGCATAGCAATATAATCTTTAAAACGTTTAGGAATTGGTCTAAATTTAGAATGGATTAAACCTAAAGCTTGATAACATTCAGCTTCCGTATCAACAAAAACTCTTAAAGCTAATAAATCATATATTTCATTAAATGATTTGCCTTTATCTAATTTCTTATAAATACTATAAATACTTTTACTTCGTCCTTTGATTTTATGTTTGATATTGTGTTCATTTAAAACTTTAGAAACACTTGCCATCATTTCTGCAACATAATTATCTCTTTCAACTTTTGTTTTGTTTAGTTTTTCAACTATCTGATAATAAGCATCAGGTTTTAAATATCTTAATGATAAATCTTCTAATTCTGATTTAATACTATTAATACCTAATCTATGAGCAATCGGGGTAAATATATCTAAAGTTTCTTTAGCATTTGCTTTTTGTCTTTTGTCGGATAATGCCCACAAAGTACGCATATTATGTAATCTATCAGCTAATTTCAAAATAATAACACGAACGTCTTCTGTCATTCCTACTAATATTTTTCGTTGATTAGCAATTATAGCTTCGGTATCACCACTAAAATTTATTTTATTTATTTTAGTGATACTTTCCACTAGTTTCATTACTTCTAAGCCAAAATTTTTTTCAAGTTCTTCTTTTGTAACATCACAATCTTCAATTGTATCATGTAATAATGCAGCTTGAATTGTTTTACTATCTGCATGAATTTCACTTAAAATATAAGCAACATTTAAAGGATGAATGATATAACTTTCACCACTAGCACGCTTTTGACCTTTATGTTTTTCATTAGCAAAAATATATGCTTTTTTTATTTCTTCTATTTCTGCATTATTAACATATTTATTTAATTTTTTTTCTAGTTGCTCAAAATTATTAATTTTTACCACTTTCATACTATCACTCTTCTTTAAAATAAAGTTCTCTATTTTTTAAATTCATTTTTTGCTTTAAATAATTATCAATTAATAAATCGTCGACATTTAAAACATCGCTTACCATCTCATACAAAGATAAATTATTAGCTTTCTTCCATTTTATTTCTTTTAAATAATTCCACACATCTTCAATTGTCACATAACTATAACCATTTCTTGCCATTTCTCTTTGTTTAGTGCTTAAAGCGGGTTTTAATCTATTATATAATTCTTCTAAACTATTAAACTCAATATCCATTTTAAATCACTCGTTTCTAAATAAACAACATTATACATATATTATATAAAAAAAATTAATATTTTAAAAGGTGAAATATGAAAAAAAATAAATTTGTTATTTCAACTATCATTTTAATAATCGGTGGTTTTATAACTAAATTTTTAAGTATGGTTATTAAAATTGTTATGACAAGATTAGTAGGAACCGAAGGAATTGGTTTATATATGTTAGTAAATCCTACTTTTATGTTGTTTATTGCTATATGTGTTTTAGGTATGCCAACAGCTATTTCAAAACTAGTATCAGAAGATAAACGGAATAATAAAAAATTAGTTTCTTCCGCTTTAATAATTGCTATTGTTATTAATATTTTAATCGTTGTTACTATTTTGATTAGTTCTAAATTTATAGCTTACAATTTATTACATGAACCAAGAACTTATTATTCAATTATTGCAATCGGTTTGGTTTTACCTTTTATTTCTATTTCTAGTATTTTAAGAGGATATTTTTTTGGTAAACAAAAGATGATTCCTCATGTTGTTTCTAATATAACCGAAGATATAACTCGTTTAATTAGTATTATTTTATTTACACCTTTATTTTTAATTAAAGGATTAGAATATGCTGTTAGTTTTTTAATTTTATCTAATATCATTAGTGAATTAACTTCGATTGTTATTTTGTTTTTCTTTTTACCTAAAAATTTTAAAATAACTAAAAACGATATTACACCTAATTTAAGTAATATCAAAGATATTTTAGAAATAAGCTTACCTACCACTGGTAGTAGATTAATAGGAACAATCGGTATGTTTTTTGAACCTATTATATTAACTTATTTTTTAATTAAAAATGGTTTTTCTAATCAATATATTTTAAATGAATATGGTATTTTAAATGGTTATGTTATGCCACTAATTTTGTTGCCTTCCTTTTTTACTGGTGCTATATCTCAAGCATTACTTCCTATAGTTAGTCAAGGATATGCTAATAAAAAATATCAATATATTAAAAATAAAATTAAACAAGCTTTATTCTTTTCTTTATTAATTGGTATTCCTGCAACTATTATATTCGTGTTTATTCCTCAAATCCCATTACAAATAATATTTAATACTACTCAAGGCATTAAATATATTAAAGTTTTAGCTATTGTTTGTTTATTACATTATATCCAATCTCCATTAACAGCCGCTTTACAAGCAATTGGCAAATCAAAGCAAGCTATGTATGGTACTTTAATTGGTATGTTATTAAGAACAATTGTTTTGATTATATGTTGTAATGTTGGTTTAGGTATATGGAGTTTAGTTATAGCTAGTAGTATTAACATAATCTACGTAACAATTCATCATATTATTGATGTAAAAAAAAATATATATCAATTAGATAACAAGATAAAAAAAAGATCAAATTCTAAAATTTAATCTTATATCTAATGCTTTTTGTTTTCCAATCTCTTTAGAATTAATAGATTGAATAGGAACTACTTGATTAGTAACAATGTTATAAGCAATAGAAATATTTAAATGGCTAGTTAATAATGTAATAATTTCTTTAGTCTTTTCACATTTTTCATCGAGAATATGTTTACCAATTAAAACTCCTTTTTTATTAACATATCCCCAATAACCATTTTTATCCTGAACTAAAGCTAATCCCTTCGAAAATGAAAAGCCATGCATATAATCACAAGGAATTATAATTATTCCATTTTTATCAATATAACCACAACCTTGATCATTTGAAACTAAAGCTAGCCCTTCTTTAAAAGAACAAGCTTTTTTAAAGACACAAGGAATTATTTCTTTTCCTGTTTTATCTATATATCCCCATAATTTATCATGGTTTTGAACTAAAGCTAATCCTTCTGAAAAAGAATCAGCGCTTTTAAAATTACAAGGAATTATTCTTTCGTTTTGGTGATTAATATATTCCCATGATTTATTTTGGTTTTGAACCAAAGCTAAATCGTTAGAAAAAGGATTAACATATCTATAAGTACAAGGAATTACTTCTTTTCCTGTTTTGTCGATAAAACCCCAATAACCATTTTTATTGCAAACAATCGCCAAATTATTAGAAAAAGAATCAGCGTAAATGTAAATACAGGGGATTACTTCTTTTCCTGTTTTATCTATATATCCTAAATAACTTTGACGATTTTTGACTATAGCCAACCTATTAGAAAAAGAATCAGCGTAACTATAATTATAAGGAATTACTTTTTTACCTTTTTTGTCTATATATCCCCACAAGCCATTTTGATTTTGAACAGCAGCCAATTCTTCTTGAAATAAAGAACAATTTTTATATTGGCATCTAATTATTTCATGTCCTTTTTTATCAATGTATCCCCATAATTCATTAGTTTTTTGAACTCGCGCTAGTCCTTGCGAAAAAGAATCGCCAGTTTTATAAATACAAGGGATTACCTCTTTTCCTGTTTTATCTATATATCCACAATAATCTTTATTATTTGAAACTAAAGCTAAACCATCATGAAACGATGAAACATAACTATATTCACATCTAATTATTTCATATCCTTTTTTATTGATGTAAATCCACTGTCCATCTTGTTTTCTTACTCGCGCTAATCCTTCTGAAAAAGAATCAGCATATAAATATTGACACCTAATAACCTCATTTCCCCATTTATCAATATATCCCCACAAGTTATCTTTATTTTGAACAGTAGCCAAATCATTAGTAAAAGATGTCACGGAAAGATATTGACAAGAGTTTTCATAAAATCTTTCAACTTTATCTAAATTTTCTTCTAATAATTCAGGAAGCAATAATAATAATTGGCAACTATCCGTTGTGAATTTTTCACCGTCATTTAGCTTTACTTCATATATGTCTTTTTGTATATTAAATCACCCTTCTATTTTTACTGTTCATCAATTCGATTAAACAGTAGTTCTAAATTGGTAATTTTTAAATCATTATCAATTTTATATTCTTCCCATTTAAAAGAATTTAAGCCTAACATAGCTTTAATTTTATCCGCACTACTTGGCATAAAAGGATATAGCAAGTTAGATAAATTAGCAATCATATAAACACAAGTAAAAGTTGTTTCGTTAAATGAACTAACATCTTCTTTAACTTGTACCCAAGGTTGCTTTTCATCATAATATTTATTTCCTAAAGTAGCATAATCTATAATTAAATTAAGCGCTTGTTTTAATTCACCGTCATTAATTAATTGCCCTACTTCATCATAAATGGTTTTAGTTCTAGCTATAATATTATCATCAATTAAAGCTTTTTTTATAACACCATCAAATTTTTTGTTAACAAATGATAAATTGCGATTAATAAAATTACCAAGTACGCCAACTAAAAATTTATTATGTGCTGAAATCAAATCAGAAGATGAAAAATTAACATCTTTTTTCTCTGGGCCATTTGCTATCATATAATATCTAATAGTATCTTTATGATATTTGTTAACCAATTCATCAACTGTAATTAAATTACCTTTACTTTTACTCATTTTTTCATCATTCATATTAACATATTCAGAAGAAATGATTTTTTTAGGCAATTGATAACTAGGATTAATTGCACTTAATAAAGCAGGATAAATAACAGTATGGAAAGTAATATTATCCTTGCCATGAACAAAATAAGTAATTAAATCTTCTCTATTTTTTAGAAATTCATTATAATCAATGTTATGATCGTTGCATACTTTTATACTAGCTGTTAAATAACCTAAAACGGCTTCAATCCAAACATAAATTTTTTTATCTTGATATCCGTCAACTGGTACATCAACTCCCCAAGTCAACTGTCTCGTTGTAGCACGATCAATAAGCCCTAAATTAAGATATTTTTTAGTTTCATTAATAGCATTTTTACGCCAATCATTTTCTCTATCAATAACTAGTTGTTCGATTGTTTCTTGAAAAGCGGATAATTTAAAGTACAAATGTTTATTTGTTTTAATATTTGTTTTAGAATTACATATCTTACAATGTTTATTTTTTAATTCTTTAGGGTTAATTGGACTTAAACAATCATCGCATTGTTCACCCATTGCATTTCCGCCACAAATAGGACAGGTACCTATTATTTCTCTATCTGATAAATATTCGTTACAAGTAGGGCAAAAATCTTGTTCATCTTCTTGTTCATAAATGTAACCATTATCTAAAATGATTTTGTAAAATTCTTGAACTTGTTTTTTATGTTCTAAACTCATGGTTGCTGTATAGAAATCATAAGAAAAATCTAGATTTTTAAAACTGTTTATAAACTCTTCATGATATTTTAAAGCAATACTTTCAGGAGTAACACCTTCTTTTTTTGCTCTTACAGTAATTGGTGTCCCATGACAATCAGTACCAGACACATATATTACTCTATTACCACAACCTCTATGATATCTTGCGATAACGTCAGCCGGAAGCAAAGCTGCTAAATGTCCTATATGTAAAGAATTATTTGCATAAGGCCATGCTCCTCCTATTAATATATCTTTCATTTTATTCTCCTTTTATAACAATATTAACTAATTTTTTAGGAACAGTTATAACTTTAACTATTTCTTTGTTTTCAATATATCTTTTTACATTTTCTAATTCTTTTGCTAAAGATTCCATTTCTTCTTTTGTCGTTTCCATACTAACTTGAATTTTACCTCTTAATTTGCCATTTACTTGAACAACCATTTCGAACATTTCTTCTTTTGTTTTTTCTTCATCATAAGTTGGCCATGGCTCATATGCAATTGTTTCACTATGCCCTAAAATATTCCATAATTCTTCAGTTATAAATGGAATAATCGGATTTAATAATTTAAGCAAATTATTAGCATATTCTAAAGGAAAAATATCTTCTTTATAAACGGCATTAACAAAAATCATAAGTTGGCTAATGGCAGTATTAAAATTCAAAGTTTCGTAATCTTGAGTAACTTTCTTTACTGTTTGATGATATATCTTTTCTAAGTTTTTATTTTCTTCTTCTTTTATATTACCTTCTGTATATAAACGATAAACTCTTTCAATAAAACGATGAGCACCTACTACACCTTGTTCACTCCAAGGTTTACTCATTTCTAGTGGCCCCATAAACATTTCATATAATCTTAATGTATCAGCACCATATTCGTTAATAATGTCATCTGGATTAACAACATTACCACGAGACTTACTCATTTTTTCATTGTTTGAACCCAAGATCATTCCTTGGTGAAATAATTTTTGAAATGGCTCGGCAACTTTAACAATTCCTTTTTCATACAAATAATGATTCCACATTCTTGAATACAACAAATGACCGACAGCGTGTTCTGGTCCACCAACATATAAATCGACTGGCATCCAATGTTCAATTAATTTTTTATCAGCAATTCCTTTATCGTTATCAGGATCAATGTATCTTAGAAAATACCAACTAGATCCTGCCGAACCAGGCATAGTTGATGTTTCTCTTTTGCCTTTTTTACCATCAACTGAAACATTAACCCAAGTAGTAGCTTTTTCCAAAGGAGAATCGCCATTTTTTGATGGACTATAATCTTTTAATTCAGGTAAAACTAAAGGCAAATTAGTTTCCAAAATATCTTCGTTTTCTAAATGAATAATAGGAATAGGTTCACCCCAATACCTTTGTCGAGCAAAAATCCATTCTCTTAAACGATAATTAATTTGTTTAGAGCCAAGTCCTTTTTCATCTAACCAAGCAATCATTTTATTAATTGCATCTCCTTTATTTAAACCATCTAAAAAGCAAGAATTAATATGTAAACCATCACCAGTATAAGCTTCTTTATTTATATTTCCACCTTCAATAACAGGCGTAATTTCTAAATTAAATTTTTTGGCAAACTCATAATCTCTTTCATCATGAGCAGGAACTGCCATAATAGCACCTGTTCCGTAAGTAACTAAAACATAGTCTGATATCCAAATTGGTATTTTTTTATTATTAACGGGATTAATGGCATAAGCCCCCGTAAAAACACCTGTTTTTTCTTTATTTAATTCTGTTCTTTCCAAATCAGATTTAGAAGCACACATTTTTTTATATTCTGAAACTTGCAATTTATATTCAGCAGTTGTTATTTTATCAACTAAATCATGTTCGGGAGCTAAAACACAATATGTCGCCCCAAATAAAGTATCACATCTAGTCGTAAAAACTGTAAATTCATGATCGTTCACTTTAAACTTAACATGGGCACCAACTGATTTGCCAATCCAGTTTCGTTGCATTTCTTTTGTTGATTCTGGCCAATCAATTGTATCTAATCCTGCTATTAATTTTTCAGCATATTTAGGAATATCAATTACCCATTGCTTCATATTTTTTCTGACTACAGGGTATCCTCCACGTTCACTTTTACCATCGATTACTTCATCATTAGCTAAAACTGTTCCTAATTCAGGGCACCAATTAACTGGCATATCAATTTGTTTTGCTAAGCCATCTTTGTATAATTCACTAAAAATCCATTGTGTCCACTTGTAATAGTTTGGATCACAAGTTGAAATACATCTATTCCAATCAAAAGAAAAACCTAACATTTTTAATTGCTCAGTAAAAGTAGCAATGTTTTTTAAGGTAAATCCTTCAGGATGGTTTCCAGTATTAATAGCATACTGTTCAGCTGGTAATCCGAAAGAATCAAATCCAATTGGATGCAATACATTAAAACCTTGCATTCTTTTCATTCTTGATATGATATCAGTTGCAGTGTATCCTTCAGGATGACCTACATGTAATCCTTGACCAGAAGGATAAGGAAACATATCTAAAGCATAAAATTTAGGCTTACTAAAATCCCAAACATCAGTTTTAAAAGTATTATTGTCTTCCCAATATTTACGCCATTTTTTTTCTATCTCTTGTGTATTCATTATTTACACTTCCTTTTCAAATATTTTCCAATAAAGTCATAAATAATCAACAATAAAGGAATTAAAACCAATAACCCTACTAATAACTGTAAAAAAATGTTTTCCACTAAAAAAGTAGATGTAAAAGCAATTGCAATTATTAACGAGTTAGCAACACTAATGATATTAACAAATTGTTTTATATCAATCTTATTTATATCTAATTTATACCTTTTTACAAAATACATGACTTGATTACTTTTTTTAAATTTTTCATGTTTTTTTCTTTGAATAATAACGGTTAAAAAATAAAATAAATAAATAAATAAAAAAGATATTATAAATGCCATTAAATAAATCATATTATCACTCCCTAAAAAGTATATAAACTATGTTCTATTATATTATAAATTAATAATAAATTCAATATTTTTAATAAAGTCCATAATTTTTTTCAAAACAAAAAACGGTTTTTCGATGTTAATCTGCTAAACCGTTTTTATTTTATCATATCTATATCTTATATTTCATATGGACTTGACCAAGTGCCATTACCTTGAGTAATGGTGACATTAGAGTTGACTACTATAACTGGGCGAGCTCCGTAAACGGCGGAAAAGCTGCTGCCGTTAGCGAAACCACTGTAGCTTACATCCCACGCACCAGAGACACCTATATATGGTGTCATTATCCATTGTTGTTGAAATATATTTAAATATGATCCTGTCCCACCAGCTAAATTGTATTCATCTA
>CALVKL010000013.1 GCA_944332695.1 uncultured Bacilli bacterium | reverse complement strand
GTAAATCCAAGAATTCCACAGTACATATACTCCTTTTTTTTATCAAATAAATATGTCATCACTTTAGATAATATAATAACACATAAAACAATACCTAATAAATAAGGGATAACTTTAAAAATATTAGTAAAAATAGCTGCCACACTAGTTAGAGAACTTAAAAAATTTAATAACAAATTATAACAACCTAAAATCATCATCACTGCTGTTCCGCTAATACCAGGAATTATCATAGTTAAAGCATCAATAAAACCAATAATTAAAAATAATAAAAAATTAATTAATTCATTGGATGTCTCAACAAAAAAATGTTGACCATTCACTAAAAAAATCAAAAAAACTGTGGAAAAACTTAAAGTTAAAATCAAAATATGTATAAATTTCACTTTTTTAATATTAATATTATCGATCAAAGAAGGAATTCCTCCCATTATTAAACCTATAAATAAAAGAATAGTTGGAAAATAATAATTATTAATAAAATAAAGAATCAAACCACTAGTCAAAGAAATAGATAGTAATACTCCTAATCCGATAGGAAATAAAAATAAAAAATTATTAATTGGATTTTCAAAAAAATTACTAATTGCTTTAATAGCCTTTTCGTAAATTCCAAAACTAATTGCAATTAAAGCTCCACTAACACCAGGAATTATTTTGGCTATTCCTATTATAAATCCTTTTAATAACAAAGTTAAAAAATTCATAAATCACCTCAAAAAAAAGATGTTGTTATAACATCTTATTCAAAATAATCAAAATTCATGTTTTTTCTTACTGCTAGCAAATAAATTGCCGCTGCATACTCCTTTGGAAAAAGATGAAAAATAGGATTTATTTTTTCGTAATTTTTTAATTTTAAATAAATATATTTTACAATAACTGAACTATTAAATATTTTTTTTATCTCTTCAAATTCGAATTTATTTATTTTAATAGTTTCTACCTTTTTAAACTTTAAAAATAACTCTTTATTAACACTTATTGAAGAATATATTTTATCAACAGGAACTTCAAAAATTTCTAATGTATCTTCTAATATCTTTTTTAATCTTTTTAAAGGTTCATTTGATTTATAAAGATCCTTAAAATTACCAACATAATCTATTCGATCACAAATTTTAAAAATATTTCGTTTATATCGATAATATAAATTAGATATTGTTCCTCTTTTAAAAGTGTATAAATCACCTTCTAAACGTTTAAAAGCTTTCATAGCGTCATTATATCCTAGATTAATCATTCTAGGCGTAACATTAGAATCAAACATTAAAAAAGAATCTAATTTATTGTTTGGTTTAATATATGTTATTTTTACATTTTTATTTTTAATCTTTTTTAAAAAACCAATGCTTCCTAAATCAACAGCAATTATTTCATCTGCGCCTAACTCTATAGCCAACGAGATCGGTAAATTATCATAATATCCACCATCAATCAAAGAATCATTATCTATTTTTGTAGGTTGGAAAACAGGAAAACAAGTTGCAGAAGCTAAAACATACTTTTTTAATTTATCAGGATTAGTATTTTTTTTAGTAGCATAAACAGCTTTTTTCGTACTCAAATTATAAGCAACTACACCAAATTGAATCTTAGAATTATATAACTTATTAGGTCGATAGTAACTTTCAATTAATTGTTCTATTTTTTTTGTATTTATTCCACCTTCAAAAACTTTATTTAAATAGCTTAAATACATTTCTTTAGTATTTGTAACTTTATCAAAATTATCATAAATTACATCATAATTAATATTTTTCCACAGTCTTAAACACTTATAATAATCTTTTTGAACCATCATCATCCCATTAAGAGCCCCAATTGAAGTACCAGTTACAATATTATATTTAATGTTTAACTTTCTTAAAGCTTTCCATACGCCCATTTCGTAAGCTCCTTTAGCGCCGCCACCTGATAAAACAATTCCTAACATATAATCACCCAGAATAGACATAAAATTTTATATTTTCATTAAATTCTAATTCTTTATATTCAATTAAATTTTTTATACCAAATTTATCGTTATAAACCTTAATTGTATTATCCATTAAATAATAAACATAATTATCAATATAAACAACATTTTCAGCAGACTGCGTAGAAAACAGATAAATTGAATAAGTTTTATCTAAATTCATATAATAAACATCATAATTGTTTTTATTTTCTTTATATAAATAATATCCAACACCCTCAACTTTATCAACTTTAACATATTTTTTGTCTTCATAGTCAACAACATTAGTAATAAATTTTTTCTCGTTCTTAGCTTCACTAACCGTCATAGTCGACCAAGTACCATCATAATATTTTATTTCATTACTGCTAAATTTAACTATTGATTTTGTATTAGGATCTATTTCATACTGAATCTCATTATCCTTATCAAATAAATAAATCTTATTATCAACTACTCCTTGAATGTAACTATCAAAAGATATTGCCTTATTTGAAACAATTTCAAATGTATCTAGACTAATCAAATCAACCATTTCAATTTCATGAAATTCATGATTTTCATTATAATTAGGGACAATATAATAATGATCTACAAACTGCCCTAACTTTTGATTATAAACATCTTTATCAAATAAGCTTATATTATAAACTTTAGAATTGATATTTTGACTAGCTATATAAACTCCTTTATAATTATTAATACCAATATGATGATCCTTAATTAAATTAGCATCATAAACATTAAGTCCTTCTTTTTCCTCAGCTTTAACATCATCTATAAATTGATTAACATCATAAATAGAAATATTATTAACAAATTGGTCTAAATTTTTATTTTTATCCTTAATATTAAAATAATAATTATACTGCTCATTATTTTTACAAATCATATCAACCAAAATCATATTATCTTTAAATATTGGCAAAATACATTCATAATTATCATCTTTATAATATTCTATTTTTTCTAAAACTTTAGTTGATTTATTATAATTGTGAAATATTTGAAAGAAAAAATTTGTCTTATCTGTTGAAACAATATAAGTATAATTGGCAATATCTAAATTAAAATTTGATTTTTCATTTACTTGAAAAGTAGTTTTATCATTAACTATTTCATAACTATTGTCATGACCTTCACTAAACCAGTAAAAAACAAATTGAATTCCTAAATATAATATAAACAATACTATTAGCATTCCAAATAATCTTTTCATACTATCACCATATTTATTATAACTAATTTTAAAATATTTATCAATATCTACTAAACGTTATTTTAAAATCTAGGTTTTTAATTCACACCCTTTTATCATTAATGAATATGCTATATTAGAAATGAAGGGGTGGATTATATGTGTAATAATGAAAACGAATCTTGCAAATGCATTGCCGAAATATTAGCTGTTATCAATATTTTGCAACAAAATGCAAACTGTTGTGGAGATAGTTGCTTAGATACTTGTGATCGTGGTTTTTTAGGATGTGGAACTAACACTTTTAATTGTAACACTAGACCAATTATGCTTTATACCTGCTGTGGTAATGGTAAACCTTGGTCTATGCCAACAACTAAAGAAAATATTGACTGTACAACATCAGAAAATTGTTCAAATGTATTTCGTGTAGAAAAAATTGATGGTTGCTGTGCTACTTTTAGAGTTTTAGCTCCTAATCCTGATGACACACAAACAATGATTCCTTATGTTGCAACAAATTCATTTTTCACAATGAATTTAAATTGTGTATGCAGTTTAAGATGCTTACAAGATACTTTTGTTGAATGTATTTAAGATAAAACAACGAAATCAATCGTTGTTTTTTTCAAATTCAATATCTATAATATCATCAATTGGGATAATCTCATTATCTAAAGTAATCAATTGATTTTTATTTCTTCCAATAATTTTTTTATTTAAATTTCCTGTTTTAGTAGTTATTATTACATCAGCTTTATAAACATAACGAGAGGAACCAAATATTTGATTAATCTTTTGATTAATTGTCAATCGTGAACTATTTTTAATTGGTTCCTTTTTTTCATTACGATTATAATAGACAGTTTCATTATTATTAAGTGGTTTATCAATTTTGTTAGCAAATACTTTCGGTAATTTTTTATCCATATCAAACACCTCTAATAAATTATATTATAAACAATTTAAAATATACAAAAAAGTCAATTAAAACAAACTTAATTGACTTGATTCATCTAATCCATCTAAAATATGCATTGAACGCATTTTTTCAATTAATGTGCTTGATACTTTGCCACGTTTTTGTAAATCTTCAATGCTTAAGAACGCGCCTTTTTCTCTTTCTTCCACAATCGTTTTAGCAACAGTATCGCCTAAGCCATCAATTGTACTAAATGGTGGGATTAAATTACCTTCACTATCTAAATCAAATGTCGTAGCCTTACTTTTTAATAAATCCACATTTTTAAATTTTAAACCTCTTGCAGTCATTTCTAATGCTAATTTTAAACATTCTAAAATACCATTCTCTTTATTGCTTGCATCATATCCTTTATTAGTTATTTCAATCATTTTATTTTTAATAGCATCATATCCTTTAATCATTGTATCTATATCAAAATCAGTAGCTTTTGTTGAAAACCAAGACGCATAAAAGTAACTAGGATAATGGACTTTATAATAAGCTATTCTAAAAGCACTTGTAACATAAGCCGTTGCATGAGCTTTAGGAAACATATATTTGATCTTTCGACAAGAATCAATATACCAATCTTCAATACCAGCTTCTTTCATTTCTTTTTCAAACTCAACCCATTTGTCTGGTTCTTTACTAGCTTTGCCTTTTCTTACAAATTCCATTATTTTAAATGCTTTTAATGGTTTCATTCCTTTTTGCATTAAATAAACCATAATATCATCACGACAACCGATTACCTCTTTAAATGGAACAATATTATTTTTTATTAATTCTTGAGCATTACCTAACCATACATCAGTACCATGTGATAACCCAGATATTTTAATTAATTCAGCAAAAGTAGTCGGTTTAGTTTCAGCTACTAAACCAATAGTAAAAGGTGTCCCAAATTCAGGTATTCCTAATGTACCTGTTTCATTTAAAATCTGTTCTTTAGTAACGCCTAATGGTTCTGGTGACAAAAATATTCCCATTGTTTTTTTATCATCTAAAGGAACTTTTGTCACATCATGACCAGATAAATCTTGTATCATTCTTAATTGCGTTGGGTCAGAATGACCTAAAATATCTAGTTTTAAAACATCTTGATCAATAGCATGATAATCAAAATGAGTAGTTCTCCATGCACTAGTTGGATCATCAGCTGGATATTGAAAAGGTGTAAAATCGAAAACATCCATATATCCTGGTATTACGACAATACCTCCGGGGTGTTGACCAGTAGTTCTTTTAACACCAGTACAGCCAATAGCTAAACGTTCTATTTCCGCACTTTTTTTATTTATACCTTTATCTTCACAATATCCTTTAACAAAGCCATATGCTGTCTTATCAGCAACGGTACCAATAGTTCCCGCACGATAAACATTATCTTCACCAAATAATACTTTTGTGTATTCATGAGCCGCAGCTTGATTTAGATCCGAAAAATTTAAATCAATATCAGGAACTTTATCCGCATTAAAACCTAAGAAAGTAGCAAATGGCATATCATTACCATCTTTGATCATTTTACTACCACATTTAGGGCAATCATAATCTGGTAAATCAAACCCCGATGAATAAGTATTGGCTAAAGGTTTATCATTTAGTTCAAAAATACTATGTTGACAATTAGGACAACGATAATGAGCTGGTAGCGGATTAACCTCCGTAATACCCATCATTGTTGCAACAAAACTAGAACCAACCGAACCACGCGAACCTACCAAATATCCATCATCATTTGATTTTTTTACCAATTTTTGTGCAATTAAATAAATAACATCAAAGCCACCACCAATAATTCCACCTAAAGTCTTTTTTAATTTGTTTTCTAGTTCTTCATCATTTAACTCTGGTTCGCTTATCTTAAGTTCTTCTCTTATTTTTTCTTTTACAGCATCAAATCCTTTTAAAATTGTTTCATGTAAAATTTTAAAAGATGCTTCTTTTAAATTTTCAGTATGATTTCTTTCTAATTCAGATTTTATACTATTAAATATGCCATCGCCGTATAACTCTTTAGCTATTCGTTCTTCTATATTATATGGTAAGGGATCTCCATACCACTGCTTAGCTTTATCATATACCAAACTAGTTACCGTTTCCACTGATTTATCAATTTTAGGAGAAAAAGGAACACCGCCCGTTTCAATAATTACTTCGATAATATCAACCATATCAGCTATTTTATTAGGATTAATAATAACAATTTCTTTTCTCGTTTCATCATCTAAAAAAGAAAAATCTTCTAACATTTCCTGTGTTGTTCGGAAATGTTGACTAGGTATTTCAGTTATATTATTTTTGGCTAATGGATGTCTACCTCCACCTGGCACTTTTTGATTAACAATAATTTCCCGATAAATTTTATCCTCTTTAAAAAGATGATGAACATCGCCAGTAGCAACAATTATTTTACCACTTTCTTTAGTTACTCTAATAATCTTTCTAATATGTTCCATTAACTCACTAGTTGAACCAAAATCATTTGTTTGTAACATATGATTATAAACATCCAAAGGTTGTACTTCAACATAATCATAAAATTTAATAATATTAGCCAATTCTTCGTCACTTTTGCTTTTGGCTTCTAAAAAAACTTCGCTTTCATAACAACCACTACCAATTAATAAACCATCTCTTAAATTATTTAAAACACTTCTTAAAATCCGAGGCGTTTTATATAAATATTTTGTATTAGCCAATGAAACAATTTTAAATAAGTTCTTTAACCCTATTTTATTTTTTACTAAAACATTAACATGATAGGTTCGTCCATACTTATGAATTTCACTTTTGTCAATCATTTTATTTAATTGTGATATTTTTTCAATATTTTGACCAGATAATTTTTGCATCATTTTATGATATACCAAAGCTGTTCCTTCAGCGTCATAATCAGCGCGATGGTGAGCACTCTCATCCCACGGAACATCATATCTTTTAACTAATGCTGTTAAATTATGACGGGCATAATTATTATCTAAAATTCGGGATAATTCCAAAGTATCGATAACTGTATTGGTAAATTCTCCTAAATTGTATTTTTGATAACACATTTCCAAAAAAGAAACATCAAATTTAGCATTATGAGCTACCATAGGACAGTCTTTAAACCAATTAATAAATCTTTTGATAGCATTTTCTTCATTATCTTTATTTTTCAGCATATCATCAGTTATATTGGTAACTTCCACTATTTTAAGTGGTAGCTTTCTTCCCGGGTTAATCAGTTCATTAAAACGATCAATTATTTCACCATTATGAATTTTAACAGCACCTATTTCAATGATAGTATCACCGCCACCGGCATTAAAACCAGTTGTTTCAAAATCGAAAACGACATAAGTATTATCTAATAAATTCGAGTCATTTTCTCTTACAACAATATTGACACTATCATCTACTAAGGTAAATTCAGCGCCATAAATAGCTTTAAATTTTTCTTCTTTTCCTTTGTTTAAATCACAAACCAAATGATAAACATCAGGAAAAGCTTGAACTCCATTATGATCAGTAATAGCAATAGCTTTATGTCCCCATTGATAAGCTTGTTTGACCAATGTTTTAGCGTCAACTACTCCATCCATTTGACTCATCATAGTATGCGCATGCAATTCAACTCTTTTTTCTTCTTCTTCATCTTTAGGTGTTTCGATAACCTTATCACTTTTATTTAAATCTCTTATATTTAAAACTATTTCATTGGAATATTTATCAAACTTAGTATATCCTCTAAATTTATACCATGCATTATTTTTAATGTGCTTTTTATAAAAATCAAAATCACTTTGTTCTTTTACAAATAATTTCGCATACATACTATCATTAAAATCCGTTATTTTGAATGTAAATATTTTAAAATTAGATTTACTAGATTCAAAAATATCAATACCAAAAATATAAGCTTCAATGCTAACATTGTCTTCTTCAGCAAATATACCACTAATTTCATGAGTTATTTTAGGAATGAAACTACCAACAATTTCGATAATTTCTTTTTGTGTTTCTGAAACCTCAACAACTTTAGCTTGTTCTATTTCTTTTCTTATTTCTTCACTTTTACTTTCATCTATAGTAATATTAATATTCACACCACTATAACCAACACTATCTAATAAATCAATTAATTTACCAGATATAGATTCTAATTTCATTTGTTCAGCTTTATTAGCCACTTCAATAGTTAAAATATTATTTTCATAAATAACGTTATTGTCAATGAAAGTTTCTAGCAAAGGATACTCCAACATATTCTTTTTAATTAAGTATTGATAATAATCTTTAATTAAATTATTGTCTATATTTTCTACAACAAAAGATACTTTAACTTGATAATTTTTAAAATATGCTTTTAGTTTATCTATAAATTTAATATAAATATCAATTGGTAATGTTTGTTTTAAAGTAATATAAAAATTATATTTTGTTTTTTCTTTATTTCCAACAATCTTATTTAATTTTCCATCATTAAAAAAAACAAATAAATTGTCGTCAAGTTTAATTTGATTTAATAAAGTTTGTAATTTTTCTTGCATACTACCACCAATATTATTGTATCAAATTTAAAACTATTTTTAAATAGTTTATTAAAATAAAAACTAATATATTAATTTATATCAGTTTAATAAACATATAACGATCATTGCCTTGTAAATCTTGTTCAATTTCTACTTCACAATTTAAATATTTATAAGCAATTTTTTTTATTTTTTCAGCTTGCTTATAGCCTATTTCAAAAGCGATTAGACCATTTTCTTTTAAATAGTTTTTGCACTTAGATAATATTTTTTCATAATAATATAAACCATCATTATCCGCATATAATGCAATATGAGGTTCGTTATATTTAACAATATTCATAATTTCTTCGTCATAAGCAATATATGGAGGATTACTTATAATAACATCATATTTTTTAGAAAGTGGTTCTAGCATATCTCCTAAGTAAAAATTAATAGAAGTATTATTGTTAATTGCATTTTTTTTAGCAACTTCTAAAGCTTCTTTTGAAATATCTACAGCATCTACTATACAATCTAAATTTTTAGCTAAAGATATAGCAATACAGCCACTACCAGTACCCAAATCAACTATATCTAAATTATTATTATTTTTTAATCTTTTAATTACTCTATCAACTAATTCTTCAGTTTCAAATCTTGGAATTAAAACGTTTTCATTTACTTCAATAATAGAACCATAAAAATCAACATTACCAACAATATATTGGACAGGAATTCCTAATTTATATTTATGAATTCCCTCTTCTAGTTTATTATCTGGCAAATATTTTTTTAAGTACTCTAACTCAGTCAAATTATTCCCCTCTTAATTTTCTGTTTTGATCTTCAGTAATCAAAGCATCGATTACTTTATCGATGTCACCTTGCATTATTCTATCTAGTGTATTTAAAGTAAACCCTATTCGATGATCAGTTACTCTATTTTGTGGATAATTATAAGTTCTTATTTTTTCAGAGCGATCACCTGTTCCAATTTTACTTCTTCTTTCCTCCCCTAGTTCTTTTTCTCTTTCTTGCATTTTTAAATCATAAAGGCGTGTTTGTAATATTTTTATTGCTTTTTCTTTGTTTTTGATTTGACTTCTTTCAGTTTGTGAATAAACGACAATTCCAGTTGGAATATGCGTTAATCTTACTGCTGAATCGGTTGTATTAACTCCTTGACCACCACAGCCACTACTTCTTGTAATATCGATTCGAACGTCATTCATATCTAAATCACAATCTAGTTCTTCTGCTTCTGGCATTACCAAAACTGTAGCTGTTGATGTATGAACTCTTCCTTGTGTTTCAGTAACTGGAACTCTTTGAACTCGATGAGCACCTGATTCATATTTCAACTTAGAATAAACATTTTCTCCTCTTACAATAAAACTAATTAGAGTATATCCGCCAGCTTCTGACTTTTCTTCTTCAACAATTTCAATTCTCCAATTATTTTTTTCAGCTAATTTTTTGTACATATCAAATAAATCACTAGCGAAGATATTTCCCTCGTCACCACCTGCTGCTCCTCTTATTTCGACAATTACATCTTTACCATCATTAGGATCTTTAGGTAACAATAAAATTTCAATACTTTTTGTTAATTGGTTTAATTTAATTTGGTTAATTTCTAATTCTTCTTTAGCAAATTCCCCTAATTCAGGATCTTTAATCATCTCTTTAGCGGCTTCAATATCATCAGTTAGTTTTTTATATTCTTGATAAGCATCATACGCTTCTTGCAAACTAGATTGTTCTTTTGATAATTCAGTTGTTTTTTTTATATTAGAAACTACACTAGGATTCATTAAATCTGCGCTAATTTCATTATATCTTTCTTCTATTGCTTTTAATCTTTCTATCATAATATCACCCTTTTCGATATATTTCCTTTTTTCTTATATGATTATACTATATTATATTTTTTAAATCAACTAGAAATTAAAAAACTACAAGATGTAGTTTAGTTTACAAATGGTGAGTAATATAGGACTTGAACCTATGACCTCTACGATGTCAACGTAGCGCTCTTTCCAACTGAGCTAATCACTCATGGCTGCCCTAATTAGATTCGAACTAATGAATAACGGAGTCAGAGTCCGCCGCCTTACCACTTGGCCATAGGGCAATGAAATTATATCTTTTGATATAATTCATATAATTCTATACATTTTTGCTTGTTCATAGCGGCTGTTTCGCTTAATCGATAACGTATTCCCAACTGTTCATATTTGGAGATACCTATTGTAGTATATGGTAAAAATTCCACTTTTTCAATATTATAGCTTTCTAAAAATTTCTTTAATTTTTTAATATAATCTTCATTATCATTAATGCCAGGAACTATTACTTGACGAATCCATAATCTTTTATTTAATTTGTGACATAAGTTTAAAAATTCTAATGATTGTTTAATACTTTGTCCTGCAATAGAAAAATATTTATCTTCTTCTAATGCCTTAATATCCATCATTACAAGATCTGTATATTTTAAAACTTCTATATTATTAGTGCCACCAAAACCAGCAGTATCAAGACAAGTATGAATATTCCTTTTTTTACACTTTTTTAAAACATCAATTAAAAATTGAGTTTGAACAAGTGGTTCACCTCCGGAAAAAGTAACGCCACCATCTGCGCCAAAATAATTTTTATATCTTGATATTTGTTTAACTAACTCATTAGAAGTTATCTTAAATCCTTTCTTTAGTTCCCAAGTTTCAGGATTATGGCAAAATAAACATCTTAAATAACATCCTTGCATAAAAACAACAAATCTAATACCAGGTCCATCCAATAGTCCCATCGTTTCAATCTTACTAATATAGCCAATCATTAAATAGCCTCGTGAAATGTTCTTGAAATTACTTCTAGTTGTTGTTCTTTACTTAAACGATTAAAATGAACGGCATATCCAGATACTCTAATTGTTAAATTAGGATATTTACTAGGATTATTCATTGCATCAATTAACATATCTTTGTTTAAAACATTAACGTTTAAATGTTGAGCGCCTTGTTTAAAATAACCATCTAACAAATTAACCAAATTTTTAATTTGTTCATCTTCAGTATGACCTAACACATTAGGAACAATCGAAAAGGTATTTGAAATGCCATCTTGACATACATCTTTATAGGGTATTTTTGCTACTGAATTTAAACTTGCTAAGGCTCCTGTATTATCTCTACCATGCATTGGATTAGCTCCTGGCGCAAAAGGAATACCTTTTTTACGGCCATCAGGAGTTGAGCCAGTTTTTTTGCCATATACCACATTAGATGTAATAGTTAAAACTGAAAGTGTATGCACAGCATTTTTATAAAGAGCATGTTTTTTTAATTCCTTAATAAACTTTTGGGTTATTTCTACTGCAATACTATCAACTCTATCATCATCATTACCATATTTAGGATAATCACCTGTTATTTCAAAATCAATTGCCACGCCTTGATCATCTCTTATCGGTTTTACCTTAGCATACTTAATTGCTGATAAAGAGTCAGCTGCAACAGATAAACCGGCTACGCCAAAGGCCATTAAATGCTCAACATTAGTATCGTGTAAGGCCATTTGAGATTTTTCATAGGCATACTTATCATGCATATAGTGAATAATATTCATCGCATCAACGTAAGTTTTAGCTATTTTTTCTAACATATTATCATATGCATTTTTAACTTTATCATAGTCTAGTATTTTATCTGTTATTTTATCAATACCTGAAACTACTAATTTACCACTTAATTCATCCACACCACCATTAATAGCATATAATAATGATTTGGCTAAATTACATCTGGCTCCAAAAAATTGCATTTGTTTGCCAACTTTCATAGCTGAAACACAACAAGCGATTGCATAATCACTACCATAAATAGGTCGCATAACATCATCATTTTCATATTGAATCGCATCAGTTAATATAGATATTTTTGCACAGTATTTTTTAAAGTTTAACGGTAAATCATTTGACCATAAAACGGTTAAATTTGGTTCTGGAGAAGAACCCAAATTGATTAAAGTATGTAAATATCTAAAACTATTTTTAGTAACCAAACTCTTGCCATTTGAAGAAATACCACCAATAGCTTCTGTTACCCAAGTAGGATCACCAGCAAACAATTCATTATATTCTGGAGTCCTTAAATGTCTAGCAATTCTTAATTTAATGACAAACTGATCAATTATTTCTTGTGCATCTTTTTCTGTTAATGTACCATTTTCTAGATCTCTTTCAATGTAAATATCTAAGAAAGTTGAGGTTCTACCCAAACTCATAGCAGCACCATTGTTTTCTTTGATGGCTGCCAAATAGCCAAAATATAACCATTGTGTTGCTTCTTTAGCGTTAGTTGCTGGTTTTGATATGTCAAAGTCATATTTTAAAGCCATATTTTTAATTTCTTTTAAAGCTTTAATTTGTTCGTTAACCTCTTCTCGCAACCTAATTGTACTTTCATTTATTTCTTCAATTTCTTCTAAATCTTTTTGTTTTTGGTTTATTAAATAATCTATTCCATATAAAGGTATTCTTCGATAATCACCAATAATTCTTCCTCTTCCATAGGCATCTGGTAACCCTGTTATTAATCCTGCACTTCGCACTTTTTTTATGTCGCTTGTGTAGGCATCAAATACTCCATCATTATGTGATTTTCTATATTCTTGAAAAGATTTATCGATTGTTTTGTCTAATTTATATCCATAGGCATCTAAAGAAGCATGAGCCATTCTGACTCCACCATATAAATTAACGATTCTTTTCAAAGGTTTGTCTGTTTGTAGTCCAACAATAACTTCGTTTTTTTTATCAATATATCCAGGATTAAAATTATCTATTCCTGAGATTATTTTTGTTTCTACATCTAAAACACCTTTTTTTAATTCCTTTTTCATTAATTTATCAATTTTATTAATAATCTTTTTGGTTTTAGGTGAAATGCCTTCTAAAAAAGACTCATCGCCTAAATATTCTTTATAATTATTTAAAATAAAATCTTCAACATCTATTTGATTTTTCCAATTTTCTCCTTTAAAATTTCCCCAAGATTCCATTTTCTACCTCCTACTACTGTGACAATTATATCATATTAAAATAGTTGTCGCAACCTTAATTTCCTCGAAAACTAATCATTTCTATTAATAATTTTTAAATCTTTATGATAACTTAATTAGTAAATAAAACAATATGATTTACGCTCTTTAGGGGCTAACTAAAACTGATTAAAGGGACAGTACTGTTCCTTTTTTGTTTTTAACTTTCCTCAAAAATCCATAAATTTGTTCAAAAAAACGAATCTCTTTTTAAGAAATTCGTATCTAATTACTAATAAATTATAATCCTTCATATTTATTATTTGAATTCTTATCTAAAAACTTTTTTTAATTTGTTTGAAATTAATTTATTAAATCCATATTCATTCACAAAATAATTAAATTTGCAACGATTCAAATTTTCCAATATATTTTCTTTATCTCTATATAATTTAGTTGATAATCTAGGTTCTTTTAAATCATTAAATAATATACCATCCATAAAAGAAACATAATTAACAAACCTTTCATCATAACTAATAAAATCAATTATTTCAGTCATTTGTTTATCTTGCCCACCACCTGTTTCTTTTAATATTTTGTGTTCTAATATCAAAAACGAATCATTTATTTTTATAAGAGCATCTGGCATTTTGCCTTGATGACTTATTTTAAAATCAAAATGAATAGCATATTTTTCTATTATTTTACTAAAAAGTTTATCATCGCCTGCATCTGGCAATATAAAGTAAATATCATCATCTATATTATTTTCACTATCTAATCTTTTAATATTAAAATTACTTAATATTTTTTTTATTTTTTCTACGCCTAAAGATCCTTTTCTTTTATGACTATAATTATCATTCAAAACTTGAAAAATAATATCAGAATAACCCCGATTTAAATACATTTGATGTCTGTCTTTCAAATAACATTTTATTATAAATTCTTTTTCTTCTATAGTTAATTTATTTAAATACATATCGTATGTAACATCATGAATCATTAAATATTGAGAAAAATGGCAAAAATTCATACCATCATATCTTAAAATCTCATCTATATTTTTTAAAATGGTTATATTTTGAGTACTATCACCTTTTAAATTTAAATTGTTATATTGAGTTATTAAGTCAATAAGTTTACCATTTCGCTCTAGAAGTTCTGTAGATGTATCATTATCTATTGGTAGAACAACTTTGTTCAAAACTTCTCTTGCGACTGAATCAATATTTTTTGTAGGATTATCCAAACATTCAAAAAATAATTCTTTATTATTAATCATACACTTCACCACTTCTTATATTATCAATCGCCATTTCAATAATGCATCTAGCAGTTTTATAGTCCAGTCTTCTTCTTCTTGTTCCATCTTTTGCATTTCCTTTAAACGGAGATAAAGTAATATCTTTTGTTTTTCTTCTATATTCTCTTAATATTCTATTACATTCCTGTACTAATTGTTTTAATTCTAATTCACCACAATCTAAATCTATAATTGTTATAAGTCTAGAACTATTACCAATTTTTAATATATCATAATCTAATTGCCCTAGTTCAAGAAACTGAATCTTATTGCATTGGGTAGTCAAATCTACCGCTCTCAAAGCTATCTTACCTTCTTTAACATTAAACTTTATAGAATATTTATTCCTAGGAGTCAATTTTAAGCCTTTAAAATAAGAATAATCGTTTAAATATTTATCATCTATATAAACTTTTATTTCAGGCGGAACTTTTTCCACATTATCAAAGCACACTACACAAACAGGATTTTCCGTATCAGAAAAAGGATTTTCAGTTAATATGGTTACACTATATACTCTAGATAAATGATGATTAAAAAATTTACTATTTATATATGTCTCAGGAACAATTGCTACTGCATAATCCTGTGCTTCTAACATTTTATCGATGGCTAATTGGTATAAATCTGTATGATGCTTAAAATAGTCGTTCATTTTTTTGCTTTTGATATGTTTTCTGCTTGCACTATATTTTGTTAAGTATGGGGGATTTGTTATAATAATTGCATTATCAATATGCGGAATATTTTTTAAACTATCATTTATTTTCCAATTTAAAGATGGATCAACATCTAACCCAACTATATTTTTTATACCATATTCATCACTGATTTTTAATAAATCTCCATTCCCAGCATATGGGTCATAAGCAATAGTGCAGTTAGAATTCTTGATAAACTCAATTATTTGAGTTTTAAGCCATAAATTCTTTTTCGTAAAATATTGCCCTAGTTTTCTTTTATCATTCACATTACCACCACCATATCATCTACATCAAGTATATCACATTTTACAACTTCTTACCTACTTTTTTTATACAAAAACATAAAAATTTTATAAATTTATAATAAATAAAAGCACCTCATACTACACAAATCAAGCATTTACACATTATCTTTAATTTTAATTCTTTTAAATAAGAATTTATGGGATACTTTTAATTTATTGTAAGTTTTTAAAACACTATAAGTCCTTATAAACACTGACTAAAACAAAGAAATGAAGCACCTTTCGATGCTTCTTCAAGAAGGAGTTGTTTTTGTTCAAAGGTTAAAACATTAGGTTTTATATTTCTTCATATAATTCAATTTCATCAGCATAAGGAATTTTAGTTAATGTATTAGGAATAAATTTAACTTCAGTACCAGTTCTTAAAATAGTGGGATCTATCAGTAGATTTTCTAGTTGAAAGTAATAATTTTCCTCATCATATCCGGTAATATAACCATAACCTTTATTTTCATCAAACCATCTTAATCTTCCAATCATCTTTGAACTCATACTCTTACTCCTCCATTTCCAATTTTGTTATGGGCGTTATCAAATTCATATTCTAACTCCAAGCCATAATTTTTTCTTATATCTACTAGTACACTCACAAACTGTGGCTCAAATCCTTTGACACAATCACCGTATAATTTTTCATCAGATGTTATACCTAAATACCAACCCTCTGAATAAAATATTTGTCTAAAATTATATGTTTCTGCTTTTCTTACTGTTTTTAGTTCATCACATACTTGATTTGCCATTTCAACCGCATCTATATAATCTGTTAATACATCTTTTTTAACATTTGGATTCATTGCATATAAATTTCTTTGAATTGACAAATTGGCTTTACGAATTTCATTTATTCTTTTTAACATTTCAAATGCTTGTTCTGGTTGTTTAGCTTTTATATAATCTCTTCTTTTATTAGCAAATGCTATTATTTGTTCTTTGTTTGCTCTAATTTGACTAATCGCTTCTAATTGTTCTTCGGTTACTGCTATTGTTTTTATATCAATCAGACTAGGATATTGATAACTTTTTGAAACTTCTTTATCATACACAAGATCTTTCATATTTTTATTAGGTGCAAATGCTAAAACATAATGATTATTGCCGGCTAAATTATTATACATTCCATCAAAATTATGGTTAGGATTATATACTCTAAATTGTTTATCATTAGATAATACTGCTTTTGCCTTAGTCTTATCAAAGTATGAGTGTAAATCTGTCATTGTAACAGCCACAATTCCTTGTTCTTGTTCTTCTTGTTGACTAACTTTTATTACTTCTTCAGCCCAAGCATAAAGTAAAGTGTTTGAAACTTCCTTTTCATATTCTGTTAACCCTATTGTTTCGAAAGAATGTATCATTAAGACATTTCAATTTCTCAAAACAGGTGAGAACATAAGTGTTTTTCCTTTATTATCTCTAATTTCAATGCCACTACCATATTCAGTAGCACAACAATAAGTAAGTAAACTATTATTGCTTCCAAAATTATCTGCATTTCCATTTGGCCTAAAACAGCAACCGCTACGATAGCCACCACTTATTAAATTTCTATCCTGTGGATTAAATATTTTAATGTTATATGTTCCATAATCTAAATTTACATTAGGTATTTTTTTAGTGGTTTTATTTTCCATCATTCTTGATAATTGAACTGCTCTTTCAGGTGCTTGTTCTGGGTTAGTAGTATATTGTGTTTGAATGCCAACATAATCAAAAACATCTGATTCAACTAATGGATAATCTCTTGGCTCATAATGTGGAATTCTTTTATAACGAGTTTGTTGTTTATTACTAAATCCTTTTTTAGTTCTTATTGTTTTTTGAACGGTTTTAAGACTTGTCACAATTTCATTTACTTGTGATATATTAAGTTTTATTTTTAATTTAGAAACACTTTGTTTTTTCAAAAATTCTTCTTCTATAACATCCCAATTATTGAAAATAAATTCAAAATTACTTATAAACTCTGTAACATTAAAACAATAAGCAGTATAACTTGTATTTAATTCATCAACTCGTTGTCTTTTATCATCTTCTGATAAATCTTGATTTGCTTTTATTTTTTCTGTTTCTTTCTTTATATATTCTTCCATTTCGCCAAATCCATTGAGGAAATTTCTAATTGGTGTATTAACAACCTTAAAATTAGCACCAAAGAGTAAATTTATAAGTTGTTCATTTATCATTGGTTTAAAGTTTTTTCCATCTGGCTCAAAAACAACATTAGCACAATTTAGATTACTAAATAAATGTGATAATTTATCAGAATTTATTGGTCCATATTTTCCACTTAATAATTCTTGCATTCTAGCAAATCCAAGTGTACTATAACCTTTTAAGCCAATATTACTTGCTTCAAAATCACCTAATCCCAAATCTAATAATTGTTGCTTAATTTTTTTGTATTGTTTTGTATTAGTTTTTGTATAAATATCAAATGATATCGTACTAGATAAAAATGGTC
>CALVKL010000012.1 GCA_944332695.1 uncultured Bacilli bacterium | reverse complement strand
TAAGTTTTAAAACTTGTAAAGCCCACATAATAAAAACTACACAATTTCTTGTATAGTTTCTTAAACTGATGACATTGATAAATGCTTGATAGCCAAAAGCCATAATATTATAATATTTTAAGTTTTTACTATTTTTGCTTTGAATTGTAAATAACTGAATTATATAAGAAATAACTGGTGTAATAACAACAAATAAGATAAATCCTAACCACCAATAAGGATGAATTACTGTACAACTAGATAAACAAATTAAAATCAAAAACAAAGCTAAATCTAATAAACATCTTCGAATATTATCAATTATTTTAAATCTACCTAAAAGATTAATTGGATTTTTGTATTTAATATTATTTTCATTTTTAACTTTATTACAAATCCAACTAATTATTTGAATATCTCCTCTTGCCCATCTTGATCTTCTTGTCGCATCAACTAAATATTTTGAAGGAAAATCATCGATTAATTCAATGTCACTAACTACTCCACATCTTAAATAATTACCTTCTAATAAATCGTGACTTAAAATAAGTTGATTAGGAAATCTTCCTTTTAAAATTTTTTGATATACTTCTAAGTCATAAATACCTTTACCAATAAAACTACCTTCATTAAAAACATCTTGGTAAAAATTAGGACAAATATTTGAATAAGGATCTAAACCACCAATTCCAGCATATATTTGCGAAAATAAAGAAGCATTAGTCGATTCAACATCAACACTTATTTTTGGTTGCAAGATACCATAGCCTTTAATTACTTTTGTTTGTTCATTATTTAAAATTGGTCTATTTGATGGATGAGCCATTGTACCAACTAATTTTAAAGCACTATTTAAAACTAACTGTGTATCAACATCTAAAGTGATAACATATTTTATTTTGTGTTTGAAATTATCTAATGTTTGAATTTGAAACCAATATTTTTTTTCTTCTTCTGTAAAATTGTTTAAAAGTAAATCATTGAAATGTAATAAAGCGCCTCTTTTTCGTTCAAAACCTAAAAATGAGTTTTCACTTTCACTATATTTTCTAGTTCGATAAGCGAAATAAAATATTTTGTTTTTATATTTTTCATTTAATTCATTAACTTTTAAAACACCATACTTTTTTATTTCTTCATCTTTTTCATATTTTTCATTTTTGCATTCACAAGCATCACCTAAAAGTGTGAAATATAAATTTTTTGATTTATTTGCTAGATAATAAGCTTCTAATTTATTAAAAACTTCTTCAACTTTTTCTTTGTTTTTTAAAATTGTTGGAATAACAACCATTGTTTTACAATTTTTAGGGATACCTTTTTCAAAATCTAATTTAGGTAACGGCTTAGCTGGATAAAATTTTAAATATATTTTATTTAAAAAAGTTATAACAATTTCACTTACTGGAATAAATAAAATAATAAAACCTAAAAATTTACTAGGAATAAAATAAAAAGATAAAATAAAAGATAAAACGATACTTAAAAATGTAATTAAAAATAAATAAAGACAAGTTTTAAATTTAATGTTTTTGTGCGGAAATAATAAATTACCAATGTTTTTATCTTGTTTAATTAAGTCTAATGTTAGTTTTTTAATATTCTTTTTTTTCTTTTTAGCTAATTGAATTAATTTTTGCCGATATAAAATTTTTGTTTCTAATGTCATCATATCATAATATGGATCATTACTTAATATTTCTTCTACTTCACATAAATTAGTGATTAAATTTTCTATCTCGATATCTTCTGTTTTTTTGATGCTATAAAATATATTTGAAATTAAAATATTATCATTAGTATTAGTTAAATGTTCTTTATTAATGGTTTTTCTTAATGAGATATTATTGTCTTCTAAATAACTATTAAATTGTTTAAATATTTTATTTGAAATTATACCTAAATCTTTGATTTTTTCATTGAAAAAAACTACTTTTGTCGAAGATTTAAAAAATTCATCATTTATATAATTTTCTAGTTTGATTTTACCTTTTAAACAATCTTTTTGCATTCTTTTAATAATATTATTAACTTCTTCTTTTTCTTTTAATTCTATACTTTCTTTTTGACAAATTTCACTTAATTTATTTATTAAAATGATTGATAAGGCAATTGGAATAATTTTAATTTCTTCATAATATAAATGAATATCATTTTTTTTACAATAATCTTTTATATTTTCAATCAAATTAATTTCGTCAATTCGATAATTTCTAAATTCTAGGATATGAGTTAAAATATTTATCATATCAACATTTTTATATAAATATTGTTTTTCTTTCTTATTTTTATTAAACTGTTTAATCATATCGTCTTTTTCAACAACTAAGTAGTAATTATCGATTATCCATTCATTAACGATACCAATGAAATAGTGTTGTTTTGTTAATTTTATTAATTTATTGTAATGTTTAGTTATAATTTTTAAATCATTTTTTATTTTCATTTTATCCCTACTTCCTTGTTATTAATATATCATATTTTTAATAAATATGTAAACAAAATCAAATTTTAAATAGTATTATTTATCAAAAAAATTACTTTTAACTAAATAATCGTTTGATTTATTTAAAATATCGTTTCAAATATCGTTTGTACTTAGAAAATATCGTTTGTACTTAGAAAATATGCTTGCTTATATTTATTCACATATGATATAATATTTATTGTTAATAAAAGGTGATGCTATGTTAACCATTTATAAAAAAATTGAGAAAAGTATAGATAATCCTAGTGGAATTTTTGAAATAAAAAATGTCGAAGAAATAACTAAACCATTTTTGTTATGTCTTTCTGCTCAAGATAATTATGATAAATCTATATATGGTTCTATTAGAGAAGGAGCAAGAGCTGCTAGATTGTATACTACACAAGAAGAAGCCGCTGGCTTTAAACTTGATAACTTTCCATTAGATTTTTTAGGATTAAGATTTAAACAAGATAACATATATCAAAAAAATTATGAAGAAATTGTTGATTTATTTTTATTTCCGTTTCTAGTTGGTTTAACTAAAAAATTTGAAGATGTAAAAAAAAGAGCAAGAATGATTAACTTTATGACATATTGTAATGGCACGGTTACTTATGAAGGTATTGAAAAAAGACTAGAAGAAAAGTTAGTTACTATTGGATTGTCTAAAGCAGAGGTTGTCGAAATCATATCACAAATTTCTTTAGTCGCAATTGGAACAATGGAAAATACTAGTAATTTTAAAGCTACTACTGTAACTTTTATAGATGTTAATGACTTAGAAATTGCTACTACTATAACAAATGATTATAAAAATATTTTACAAGAAAAAAAACGAAAAAGTTTTTTTGGCACTCTTAGAAATAAAAATAATGTTTTATATATATATGATGGAAGAGGTAATCATAGTTTACAAGAATATTTTTCAGATACTACAATTGTAAAACCTGCGCTTTGTGGAGTCTTAACAAATTTTTTAGAAAATTCGATAAGAAATCATTATCATACCGATTTTGCTGAAATTTCTTTCCAAGACTCTTTAGAGCGTTTAGGTAAATATGGCAATGAAAAAATAGAACCTACTGTTTTGTTAGAAGCGTTGGATTCAGAACTTTATTATGGTGGTGCTGATAAATACACTAGTGAAGAAATAAAATTAAAACGACAATTATATTCAACCTATCGTGAACTTAGAAGAACAAGAGATAATTTAACGCTTGTGAAAAAAGATAATGAAAGAACAAAAAAACTATTAAGTGATTTAGTTAACAGCATAAAAGGTAATATTGATGAGATAACATTTTATGAAATATTAACTAAAGCTGGTATGTGGCAAGGACGCGCTAATGAAAATAACCATAGAAAAAGTTAATAGGTTATAATGTGTACTTTCCAATGATAATAAAGTTTAAATATAAAAACAAGGTTTTTAGATACCTTGTTTTCTTAAGTAAAAAATGATAAAATGAGGCAAGAAGATAAATTATATTTAATAAAAAAGAAAGGAGGATAATTTAATATGTTTAAACTACATTCTCAATATAAACCAAGTGGTGATCAACCACAAGCAATTGAAAAACTAGTTAATGGTATAAATAATAATGAAAAATATCAAGTTTTATTAGGCGCTACCGGAACGGGAAAAACATTTACAATTGCTAATGTTATTGCTAGTGTTAATAAACCAACCCTTGTTTTAGCTCATAATAAGACTTTAGCTGGACAACTGTATGCCGAATTAAAAGAATTGTTCCCAGAAAATAAGGTAGAATATTTTGTATCATATTATGATTATTATCAGCCAGAAGCATATGTGGCTAAAACTGATACTTATATTGAAAAAGATGCTTCGATTAATGATGAGATAGATGAGTTAAGACACGCCGCTACATCTTCTTTATTGAATAGAAGAGATGTTATAGTAGTTGCGTCTGTTTCATGTATTTATGGTATTGGAGAAAAAGAAGAATATAAAAACAAGATACTAACTTTATCAGTAGGTGATAATGTTGAAAGAAATCAAGTTTTAGAAAAATTAGTTGAAATGCTATACGAAAGAAATAATTTGGATTTAAAAAGAGGTAGCTTTCGTGTTCGCGGTGATATTTTAGAAATAGTTCCCATAAATCAACACAATCATGCTATTAGAATTGAATTTTTTGGTGATGAAATTGATAAAATATTAGAAGTAGATATAATAACTGGCAAAATAATAAATAATAAAAAATCAATATCACTCTTTCCGGCTAGTCATTTTGTTACTAGTGAGGACAAATTAAAATTAGCTATTCAAAATATTAAATTAGAATTAGAAGACCAATTAGAAAAATTTAAAAGTGAGAATAAATTATTAGAATATCAACGTCTACAAGAAAGAACTAATTATGATTTAGAAATGTTACAAGAAACTGGTTTTTGTCGTGGCGTTGAAAATTATTCCAGACATATAGCTTTAAAAAAAGCGGGTGAAACTCCTACTACTTTAATGGACTTTTTTGATGATGATTATTTATTAATCGTTGATGAATCACATGTAACTTTACCACAAGTAAGAGGAATGTACAATGGTGATCGTTCCCGTAAAGAAGTTTTAGTTAATTATGGTTTTAGATTGCCTAGTGCTTTAGATAATCGTCCTTTAAAATTTGAAGAATTTGCAAAAAAGATAAATCAAGTTATATGTGTATCAGCTACACCTGGTGATTATGAATTAACAAAAACAAATAACCAATATGTAGAACAAATAATAAGGCCTACTGGACTTTTAGATCCATTAATAGAGGTAAGAAAATCACAAAATCAAATAGATGATTTAATAAATGAAATAAATAATCAAATAAATAAAAATGAAAGAACGCTAATTACTACTTTAACTATTAGAATGGCTGAAGAGTTAACTAATTATTTAAAAAAATTAGATATCAAAGTGGCTTATCTTCATACTGAAGTTAAAACTTTAGAAAGATTAAAAATAATTAATGATTTGAGAAAAGGTAAATATGATGTTTTAGTAGGAATAAACTTATTAAGAGAAGGATTAGATATTCCTGAAGTAAGTTTAGTAGCGATTTTAGATGCTGATAAACAAGGTTTTTTAAGAAGTGAAAGAAGTTTGATCCAAACCATTGGTCGAGCGGCTAGAAATGCCAATGGAAAGGTTATTATGTATGCTGATACTATTAGTGAAGCAATGATTAATGCCATTAAAGAAACTAATCGTCGTCGCGAAATTCAAAAAAAATATAATTTAGAACATAATATTACTCCTAAAACAATTGTTAAAGAAATAAAAGAAGTAATAACTAATAATAAAGCAATAGAAAAAGAACCAGATAAGATGAATAAAAAAGAAAAACAAAAATTAATAGAAACCATTGAAAAAGAAATGAAAGAAGCCGCTCGTAATTTGGATTTCGAACGTGCAATGGAATTAAGAGATATTTTATTCGAATATAAAAGTTCTAACTGATTTTTTTAAACAAGTGAACTATTTATGATATAATTATAGTAGAAAGGAAAGTTGAGTATGAATCCAGTTTTACTAGATTTAGGTTTTATTAAAATATATTGGTATTCGATAATGATATTGTTGGGGTTTTTTGTCGGTGGCTCTATCATTATTAAAGAGGCAAAGAGATTTAAAATACCTGAGGATTATATTATTAATCTAATAATTTTAACATTGCTTTTTGGTATTATCGGAGCAAGATTGTACTATTGTATCTTTGAATGGTCATATTATAGTAAACATTTATTAGATATATTCAAAATATGGGAAGGTGGTTTAGCTATCCATGGAGGAATATTGTTTGGCTTAATTTTTATTATAATTTATACCAAAAAATATAAAGTAAATACTTTTAGAATGTTAGATATAGTAGTAGTAGGATTAATAATCGGTCAAGCTATTGGTCGCTGGGGCAATTTTTTTAATGGTGAAGCTCATGGACCAATTACAACTTTAGAAACATTACAAAATTTACACATACCTAATTTTATTATTGAAGGAATGAACATTCATGGAGTATATTACCACCCTACTTTTTTATATGAATCTTTATGGTGTTTGATAGGTTTTATATTATTGTTATTATTTAGAAGACGTTATTACTGTAAAATAGGTCAAACAACAGCTTTATATTTAGTTTGGTACGGAATTGGTAGATATATGATTGAAACATTAAGAACTGATAGCTTAATGCTATTTGATTTTAAAATGGCTCAAATTGTATCTATCTTATCCATTATTATTGGTTTAATTATTTTACTGATTAAGTCGCGTGGTTTAAAATTAGAAAATAGATATAATGATTTGGAGAATATCGATGAAATCAGATTTTGATTGTGTTATAGTAGGTGCTGGTATTGCTGGAATGACTGCAGCTATTTATCTAAAAAGATCTAATGTCAATGTATTAATTTTAGATAATGATGCTCCAGGTGGATTATTAAATAAAATTAGTGTGATTGAAAATTATCCAGGATTTACTAGTATTAGTGGCCCTGATTTAGCTTATAAAATCTATGAACAAGTTACTAATTTAGGTGTTGAAATTCGTTATGGTAAAGTAATAGATATAAAAGATTATCAAGTAATAACAGATTTAGAAACAATTAATACTAAAAAAGTTATTTTAGCTATTGGTCGTAAAGCTCGTAAATTAGAAAATACTAATAATTTAAAAAATGTTAGCTATTGTGCATTATGTGACGCTAATTTATATAAAAATAAAACAGTAGCTATTGTTGGTTATTCTAATTCGGCTTTAGAAGAAGCTTTATATTTATCAAATATTTGTCAAAAAGTTATTATTATTGCCCGTGGTAGTGGTTTAAATGGTGAAAATGTAACAATAGAAAAAATAAAAAATAAAGAAAATATTGAAATCCAATTAGATTGTGTTATAAAAACACTTAACAGTAATGATAACATTCTGTATAAAATAATTACTAATAAAGGTGAATTTACAGTCGATGGTATGTTTGTTTCAATCGGCTATGAACCCAATACAGAATTTTTAAAAAATATTAATAAAGACAATGGCTATATCATAGTTAATGATAAAATGCAAACTAATGTTGATTATATTTATGCTTGTGGAGATATTATAAAAAAAGACATCTATCAATTAACTACAGCAGTTAGTGAAGCTACTGTTGCTGCTATTAATGTAAAGAAAACATTATATTAATTTCATATAAATATTTACAATATAATAAAAATACTTTTTAATAATTGGTGAGCAACAAAAGAATTTTTTTATAAAACACGGAACATATGATTGATTATTCTAGAATAATCGCCTTTTTATTTTTTAGTAATTTTTTAAATTATAGTAATTTATGATATAATTAATAAAATAAATTTATTAATTATAATTTATATAGGTGATCGGATTTATGTCATTTACAAGTGTTGTTAAAAATGAAGTAAGTAAATTAGAAACAAATAAGTTAGAAAAAATAGCTGAATTATCAGCTATTATTTCTAATGGCGCAATAATTGATAAAGATATAAAAATAATTACAGAAAATGCAAGTATCGCAAGAAGAATATATAATTTAATAAAAGATTTATATCAAATAAATCCAATTATAACAGTAAGAAAATTAAACAAAAATATTTATATATTACAAATAAAAGATAAAAATATATTAAATTCTTTAGGAATATATGAAAAGAAATTATTAAAAATACCTAAAGAGTATATTATTGATGACGAAGAATCATTGCGAGCATATTTAAGGGGGCTGTTTTTAATGACAGGCTCTATTAATGATCCTAAGACTGCTCGTTATCACTTAGAATTTTTAGTAGATAGCAGAACTTATGCTGTATTTATTAAAAATAATCTAAATAAATATAATTTAAACAGCAAAGTTTTAAAAAGAAATAAATATATGATATATATCAAAGAAGCAGAAAAAATAAGTGATTTTTTAAGAATAATCAACGCATATAATGCGGTTATGTATTTTGAGGATATTAGAATATATAGAGATCATAAAAATATGACAAATCGATTAAACAATTGTGAACAAGCTAATGTTGATAAAATTATTGAAACAGCTAATAAACAAATAAAAGATATTGAATTAATTAATAGTATTGGTTTACAATTAGATGAAAAAGAAAAAATAGTAGCAGAATATCGATTAAAATATAAAGATGTATCTTTGTTAGAATTAAGTGAAATCATATCGATTGAAACAGGAAAAAACATAACTAAATCTGGGGTATATCACCGATTAAAAAAAATAAGTGATATAGCAAAAAAAATCAAAACATAACTATTTTTAATTTTAGTTTTATAGTATAATATATATTGGTGGTATTAATGGAACAAATTTTCAAAACTCTTACTAATTTAATTAAAGAAAATAATAACATTTATATTATGACACATAAAAATCCTGATTTTGATGGTATGGGATCAGCAATATGTTTACAACAAATAATTAATAGTTTCAAAAAAAACAGTTATATTGTATTAAATAAGAAAGAAAGAAATAATTCATTACAAAAAAGTTATAATTTATTAAAAGAAAATAACTTATATTTTAACTATGTAATTAATCCTAGTATAAGCGAAGATACACTGTTAATCATTCTAGATACTCATAAGCAAGTAATGACAGAAAAACCAAAATTAATTGATGAAACAAAAAATGTTGTTGTTATTGATCACCATATTAAAAGTAAAGATTATATTAAAGACTGTACATTAAATTATATAAATGCTAATCTTTCTAGTACTGTTGAGTTTATAACTCAATATTTAAAATATTTAAATAAAACAATTAATCCTTTAATTGCGACTATTTTATTAGCTGGTTTAGAAATAGATACCAATAATTTTAGATTAAAAACAACTAATCAAACACATGAAGCAGCCTCTTTTTTACTACAATTAGGTGCTGATAATGTTCTAAAACAAGAATTATTACAAGAAAATAAGGATAATTATATTAAAAGGCAAAAAATAATTGAAAAAAGTTATATGGCTAATGATAATATGATACTGTGTATAGCTGATAGTGAGTTGTATGAAAATAAAGATTTAGCTTATATTGCAGAGCAATTATTACAATTTGAAAATGTTGCTGCTTCTTTTGTAATAGGTCACTTAAGTGAAGATACTGTTGGAATAAGTGCTCGTTCAATTGGAAATATTGATGTAGAAGATATTATGTCAAAATTAGGTGGCGGCGGTCATTTAACCGAAGCGGCGACACAAATAAAAAATAGCAATTTAAAACAAATAGAACAACAATTACTAGCTATAATTGGAGGAAAAGATGAAAGTAATATTTATTAAAGATTTAAAAAATCAAGGAAAAAAAGGAGAAATAAAAGAAGTAAAAGATGGGTACGCAACAAATTTTTTAATAAAAAATAATTATGCTGTTGTTGCGAGTGAATCTAATTTAAAACAATATAATGCTCAAAAATCAAAAGAAGAACTAGAAGAAAATTTATATATCAAAGAATGTGAAAAATTAAAAGAAGAATTAGAAAAATTAAAAATAAATATTAAAGTTAAAGTTGGGAAAGAAGATAAAGTATTTGGTAGTGTTAGTACTAAGCAAATAGTAAGCGAATTAAAAAAACAAAATTACACTATTGATAAAAATAAAATAAAGCTAGATACTCAATTATCAAGTTTGGGAACACACATTGTTAAAATTGAATTACATAAAAAAGTACTAGCTAATTTAAAAATAAATTTAATAAAGTAGGTTGATATTATGAAAGATAAAATTCCTCATAGTATTGAAGCTGAACAAGCAGTTTTAGGTTCAATGTTTTTAACAAAATATGCTTTACAAAAAGGAATTGAAAGTTTAAATGAAAATTTATTTTACTTAGATAGTCATAGCAAAATATTTAGTGCAATAAAAGATTTAGCAGAAAATAATCAATCAGTTGATATTATGACTGTTAGTGAAGAATTAAAAAAAAGATCGTGGTTAAATACAATTGGTGGAATTGAATATTTAACAGAAGTAGCTAAAAGTGTTCCAACTGCTGCTAATATTGAAGAGTATATTAGAATAGTTGAAGAAAAAGCGATTTTAAGAAGATTAATTGATGAAGGAACATCAATTGTAACAGAAGCTTATAATTCAACTAATGCAATTAACGAAATATTAGATAGTGCTGAAAATAAAATATTAAATGTCGTTAAAACAAGAAAAGGAACAGAATTTAGAAGTATTCAAGATGTTTTATTTAAGACACAAGCAGATTTAGAAAAAATATCAAAAAACAAAGGTGAAATAACGGGGATTGCTACCGGTTTTTATAAACTGGATAAGATAACCTCTGGATTACGTCCTAATGAATTAATAATTATTGCCGCTCGTCCTGGTATGGGTAAAACCGCCTTTGCTTTAAATCTTGCTACTAATATTGCTATAAGTGGTAAGACAGTCGCGTTATTTAATATGGAAATGAGTGCTGAGCAATTAGTAAGTAGAATGTTATCTTCTGTAGGTCAAATATTTGGAGATAAATTAAAAAGCGGCAACTTAAAAAATGAAGATTGGAAAAGAATCAATGAAGCTATTAGCCGATTAGCTGATACTAAAATATATATTGATGATACTGCTGGTATGACCATTAATGAAATAAGAGCTAAATGTCGTCGATTAGCTTCGATGAAAGATGGATTAGATATTATAATAATTGATTATTTACAACTAATTCAGGGAAGCGATAGATATAAAGGTAATCGTGTTCAAGAAGTTACTGAAATATCAAGAGGATTAAAAACTTTGGCAATGGAATTAAAAGTACCTATTATTGCTTTATCGCAGTTATCAAGAAGTGTTGAAGGAAAAGGAAGAAAAGATAATCGACCAATATTAAGTGACTTAAGAGAATCAGGATCAATTGAACAAGATGCTGATATAGTAGCAATGCTTCATCGTGAAGATTATTATGATAAAGAAGCTAGAATTGATGAAAATACTAGTAGAACTACACTAATTATTGCTAAACATCGTAATGGACCTGTCACAGATATCCCTCTAATCTTTAAAACAAACACAAGTACATTTAACTCGGTTGACGAAAGTATGGAGAGTGATTAATTTGCAAAAACTATCATCAATTGTAACATGCTTAATATTGGGAATTGTTTTATTTATTATTTGTTTTGATTATAATAAACACGAATATCCTAATGAATATTATAATGTTTATTTAGATGGCGAATTGTTAGGTATTATAAAGTCCGAAACAGAATTAAAAGACTATATTAATGAAAAATCAAATCATCTTATTAATGCTAAAAATGTAACAACTACTTATTGTGAAGATGAACGTCCATTAGAACAAATAATTAATGAAGAATTACAAGAAATAATCGATAATAGTAAAGATACTAAATATTATGAAAATGATGAAGGAAAAAATTGCGTAGACATTACTATTGAAGATGGCAAAATAATCGAAAATATATATACGCCTCAAGGATTAAATATTGAAAAAACAATGACTTTTTCTAATGAAGTAAACACAGTAGAAGAAATATATTCTAAAATAGTTGATTTAAAATCATTTACAGTTAAGGGCTATCAGTTTACCATAAAAAATGGTGATGATAAAAAATATATTTATGTCATTGACAAAGATATTTTTGAAGCGGCGACCAATGAATTAATTAAAACTTATGTCGGTATAGATGATTATAATAATTATTTAAATAACAATCAAAAAGAGATTGAAACAGTTGGTTATAAAATTGAAAATGTTTATATTGAAAATGAAATAACAGTTAAACAAATGCTAATACCACTTGATAAAACTATATATACTGATGAATCATCTTTAAGTCATTTTCTTTTATATGGAGATAATCCTCTAACGAAAACTTATACTGTAAAAGAAAATGAAATGATTTCTGATATTGCTCTTAATAATGAAATTAGTAATCAAGAATTTTTAATTTCAAATCCTAAATACAAAGATGAAAATAGTTTAATTGCTGTAGGTACAGAAGTATTAATTAAACAAACAAATCCACAATTGAAAGTTGTTGTTGAAAAATATATTGTGGAGGATAAAACAAATGAATTCAAAACAATTTATCAATATGATGATACACAATATATCGGTTATGAAGAAATTGTTCAAGAAGGAGAAGATGGCTTAGAACGAGTTAGTCAAAGACAAAAAATAGTTAATGGAAACATTGAATTCGTTGATCCAGTAAGTAAAAAGACTTTAAAAATGAGTGTTGATAAAGTTGTTATTAAAGGCGATAAATATATACCTAATGTTGGTGATTTAAGTAACTGGGCATGGCCTAGTGAAAGTGGTTGGGTAATAACTGATAATTATGGCTGGCGTATTCATCCAATTACTGGTGAACGTAAATTTCATAATGCTATAGATATAGCGGGTACTGGATATAATTCGGCTATTTATGCTGCTAATAATGGAACTGTAATTATTAAGGAAAAACATTATTCATATGGTAATTATATTGTTATAAATCATAATAATGGTTATTATACTTTATACGCTCATATGAATAAATTTATGAACAATGTTGATGTGGGTGACACTGTAATTCGTGGCCAACAAATCGGTTATGTTGGTTCTACTGGTTGGTCTACTGGTCCACATATTCATTTTGAAATATGGAAAGGATGTAAATTTTGTTATATTAACCCATGGAGTATATACTAATGAAAATTTCTGTTTTGGCCTCCGGCTCTAAAGGTAATTGCACTTATATAGAAACTACTCATACCAAAACATTAATTGATATTGGAATGAGTAGTTTATATGTTGAAAAAAAATTAATATCATTAGGAGTAAATCCCGATGATATTAATAATATATTTATTACACATACCCATGTTGATCATATAGCAGGATTAAAAGTATTTATTAAAAAACACCATCCTACTGTTTATCTAACCGCTAAAATGTATGAAGAATTAAAAAATGATTTAATTGATTATGTTATAATAGAAGACAAAATAATTATAGAAGATTTAACGGTTGACTATTTTAAAACATCCCATGATGCTATTGATTCATTAGGATACATTTTTAAAAGTAATGATAGAGAATTTGTTTATGTTACTGATACTGGATATATTAATATAAAGAATTTAAAAAAGATGACAAACAAAGATATTTATACTTTTGAAAGCAATCATGATATTGAATTACTTATGAATAATCCTAATTATCCATATCATATTAAGCAAAGAATATTAGGAGATAAAGGACATTTGTCTAATAATCAATGTAAAGAATATTTAAAAAAAATAGTTGGCGATAAAACTAAGTATATTATTTTAGCGCATCTTTCTGAACAAAATAACGATAGAAACATTGTTCTAAATAATTTAAAATATTTAACTAATATAAAATTAATAATCGCTGAACAAAATGAAAATACTGAGTTGATTGAAATATGATAAAGATAATATGTGTTGGTAAATTAAAAGAAAAATATTTAATTGATGCTTGTGTGGAATATAGCAAACGCATTAGTAAATATACTAAAATAGAAATTATTGAATTAAAAGATAGTAATATTATAGAAGAAAAAAACAATATTTTAAAACATATTAATAAAGATTATATTATTACTTTAGATATTGCTGGTAATATGATTGACTCCCCCACTTTAGCTAAAAAAATAGATAGAATTTTTTTAACAAACCCCAACATCACATTTATTATTGGCGGTTCAGAAGGGTTACATGAAGATATAAAAAAAATAAGTAATTATAAATTATCTTTCTCTCATTTAACCTTTCCTCATCAATTGTTTAGAGTGATGTTGTTAGAACAAATTTATAGAAGTTTTAAAATAATGAATAATGAAACTTATCACAAATGATAAGTTTTTATTATATTACAATTGAAATTTATTTTAAAAAAATATATAATTATATTAGGAGTGATATGATGATTGAAACACCACATATAAGATGTAATAAAGAAGATATTTCAGATATTGTATTAATGCCAGGAGACCCTTTAAGAGCTAGATTTATAGCTGAAACTTATTTAGAAGATTATAAATTAATTAATGAAGTAAGAAACATGTTGGCTTATACGGGTTTTTATAAAGGAAAAAAAATAACTGTTTTCTCGTCAGGAATGGGACTGGCTAGCATGGGTATATATTGCTATGAATTATATAAGTTTTTTGATGTCAAATATATTATTAGGATTGGTTCTTGTGGCAGTAATAACCCTAATATTAAATTATTAGATATTGTTTTATCAACTTCAAGTTATACGGAAACTAATTTTAGTTATACATTTAATAGTGAGAATGTTAATGAAGTGACCGCAAGTAATTATTTAAATAATATTATTTTACGTAAAAATAATATTATTAAACAAGGAAAAACTGCTTGCACTTTAGTATTTGATCCTTATATGTTGGATCAAAATAGCTATATAAAAAGATTACCAAAAGATATTATCGCTAGTGAAATGGAAGCCTTTGCTTTATTTTATATCGCTGAAAAATTAAATAAAGAAGCCTCATGTTTGTTAACTGTATCTGATTCAATTTATGATGATAAAAAAATATCAACACTAGAAAGACAAAATAATTTAAAAACTATGATTGAAATTGCTTTAGAAGCATGTTTGGAGGTTAAATAATGGAATTAATGGAACAAGCCATTTCAGCTAAAAAAAATTCATATAGCCCCTATTCTAATTTTAAAGTAGGCGCAGCTTTATTAACTAAGGATGGTAAGATATTTACTGGTTGCAATATAGAAAGTGTATCTTATACGCCAAGTTGTTGTGCTGAAAGAACTGCTTTTTTTAAAGCGGTCAGTGAAGGATATAAAGATTTTGAAGCTATAGCTATAACTGGCGATACCGCTTTTTGTTATCCTTGTGGAGTGTGTCGACAAGTAATGAGGGAATTTTGTGACGATGATTTTAAAATATATATTGGCAATACTAAAGAATATAGAGAATATACTTTGAAAGAATTACTACCCTATTCTTTTGATATGGAGAAATAAGTATGACAATGTATGATATTATTGAAAAGAAAAAGAACAGATTAATTTTAACTAAAGAAGAAATTTCTTTTTTTGTAAATAAGTATGTTAATAATGAAATTCCTGATTATCAGATGTCTAGTTTATTAATGGCAATAGCACTAAATGGCATGAATGCAAAAGAGGTTACAGATTTAACTTTAGTTATGGCTGATTCAGGCGAAAAAATAAAGTTTGATTTTAATGTTGTTGACAAACATTCCACCGGAGGTGTTGGCGATAAGACAACTTTAATTATTTTGCCGATAGTAGCAAGTCTTAATTGTAAAATAGCTAAAATGAGTGGTAAAGGATTAGGTTTTACTGGAGGAACTATCGATAAATTAAAATCTATTCCTGGCTTTAATACTGAGCTTGATTTAAAAAAATTTATCGACCAAATAAAAGATATTAATGTTAGTTTAATTAGTCAAACTAAAAATATTGCGATAGCTGATAAAAAAATATATGCTTTAAGAGATGTAACCGCTACTGTTGATAGTATTCCACTAATAGCTTCAAGTATCATGAGTAAAAAAATAGCTAGTGGTGCTTCTAATTTGGTTTTAGATATTAAAGTTGGCTCAGGCGCCTTTATGAAAGATATTGTCAGTGCAACCGAGTTGGGGCAAACAATGGTTAATATTGGTAAAAATGCATCTATTAATACTGTGGCCGTTTTAACTGATATGTCGCAACCTTTAGGGAATAATATTGGTAATGCTTTAGAGGTAATTGAAGCAATCGATGTTTTAAACGGAAAAGGGCCAGCTGACTTAAGAGAAATATCAATTGAATTAGCTACTTATATGGTAAGTTTATATCATAAGATTACATATGATATGGCTAAAACTAAAGTTATCGAAGTATTAGAAAATAAGCAAGCATTGAATAAATTTTATCAATTTGTTCAATATCAAGGTGGGAATCTTAGTTTATTAAAAGCAAATCCCAAATATAAATATCAAGTATATTCTAATAAAGAAGGATATATTACCAAAATAAATACTGAAGAAGTTGGTAAAATTGCTTTATTATTAGGGACAGGTAGATTAACTAAAGATGATAGTATTGATTATGAGGCAGGAATTGTTTTAAATAAAAAAATAAATGATTTTGTTAAAGTAAATGACTTATTAGCTACTTTTTACACAAATAAAGAAATTGATTTGTGTGATAAATACCTAAATAGTATTGAAATATCCAACCAAAAAACAAATAGCAATTTAATTTTAGGAGTGATAAAATGAAAGATTTAGTTGAACTTTTGTTATTAAAAAATAAAACTATATCGACTATGGAATCTTGTACTGGCGGTTATTTAGTTAATGAAATTACCAATATACCTGACGCTAGCAAAGTATTAAAATTTAGTGCAATTACTTATTCGAACGAATTTAAAATAAAAATGGGGGTTAAAAGTAATACGATCGCAAAATATACTGTTTATAGTATCGAAGTGGCAAAAGAGATGAGTAGGTCTATATCCAATTTTACTGGATCGGATTATGGCGTTGGCATCACTGGACAATTAAAAAAAATTGATGAAAATAATTTATCTGATAATGATAACATAGTATATATTAGCATTTATGATAAAAGTAAAGATTTTTACTATACGATGAGTGTTGAAGTGTTGGATACTTCAAGAAGTGAAAATAAAAAATATGTCGTAAATAAAATTATTGAATTACTTAAAACAATCGTATAAAAATAAATAATAATAACCAATATTAATTAGGTGATAAAAATGAAAAAATTAATATTGGTTATTTTTGTTATAGTTAGCTTTTATTTTTTATTAGGACATGTTAGTAGTTTGGTAATACCTAGTGATGCTTTAAGAATTAGGGTAATTGCTAATAGTAATAGTGAATACGATCAAAATATAAAAAATATAGTTAGAAATGATATACAAAATAAAATGTATGAATTATTAAAAGATACCAAAGGTGTTGAACAAGCAAGAAATATTATTTATAATAATTTGGATAATATTGATAATGAAATAAATAATATTTTAAAATCTTTAAATTATAATTTATCTTATGATATTAATTATGGATTAAATTACTTTCCTAGTAAGGAATATAAAGGAATTATCTATAAGGAAGGTTATTATGAATCATTAGTAGTTACTTTAGGTGAAGGGAAAGGAGACAATTGGTGGTGTGTTTTATTTCCTCCATTATGTTTAATTGAAGCTGAAGAAAGCGACGAAGTTGAATATACTTCTTTTGTTAAAGAAATCTTAGAAAAGTACCTATGATATTGACTTTTTATGTCAAAGATTATAATATTTAATTATACAGTATGAACATAAAAAGTTGCGGATACAAACAACAGGTTTAAAAATGCTTGATTTGTTTTAGTGAAATTAGTAAGAGTATTAATTGCTTTAGTAGTTTTTCCAATCATTGGAAATTGTATTAAGAATAGTCGAGAGTGTTAGCAAGAAATAGCGAAACTATTTGTAGCTCATATAGTGTTTTATATGACCTTGGATATTTTGAACAAAGCGTAAAGGTAAATATATTTATCTGAAACGCAAGCTAAATGATTATTAGAAAAAATAACAAACGGTAGTACAATGGAAGACCACAGTTGACATTAATATGTATTGAAGATATAATTTAAATAGTTGTAACCCATTAATTTCTAGTTGAATATACAAGTATGTATATTCAATTTTTATGCTTGATTACAATACTTTTTTAGTATATAATTATAATGGTGATAGTTATGGATAATGTATATCAAGATTTACTAGAAAAATTAAATGTTAAGTATGGCGATAGTATTATAGTAGGGGTGTCTGGAGGCCCAGATTCTATGGCCTTATTACACATTCTAATTAGATTAAAGAAAGCTTTAGATTTACAAATAGTAGTAGCACATGTTAATCATAATACTGGTAGAAAAGGTCAATTAGAAGAGCAAAAATTTGTTGAGTCATATTGCAAAAAAAATAGTTTAATTTTTGAAACAATGACGATTGAAGAATATGGCGACGATAATTTCCACAATGAAGCTAGGACAATCAGATACAGTTATTTTAATAATCTTGTTAAAAAATATCACGCTAAATATGTTTTTACTGCTCATCATGCCGATGATCTAATTGAAACAATTTTAATGCGAATTGTAAGAGGTTCAACTTTAAAAGGATATAGTGGTTTTTCTAAGACAGTAAAAATGAATGGGTATTATATTATAAGACCTTTAATAAATATTACTAAAGATGAAATATATAAGTATTTAGGTAAACATAAAATAAAATATATGGTTGATCAATCTAATCTTAAAGATATATATACAAGAAATAGATTTAGAAAATATATTGTTCCAGAATTTAAAAAAGAAGATAAATTAGTTCATGAAAAATTTTACAAATTTAATCAAACATTATTAGAATATAATGATTATATTGATAAGATAGTGGCTAAAAAATATAAAAAAATAGTTCCTGATAATGTCTTAAATATTGAGGAATATCTAAAAGAAGAACCTTTAATTCAAAATAAGATAATTTATTTAATGCTTGAAAAAATGTATCAAGATGACTTGATGTTATTGACTGATAAACATTGTGAATTAATTTATAATTTGATTAATTCTAAAAAAGCTAATGGCAAAATTCATCTACCTAATAATATTCAAGCTATTAAATCATACAATAATTTAGAACTATCCAAATTAAATGTTAAAGACAATATTTATGAGATTCAAATTGAACAATATTTAAACTTGCCTAATGGAAAAAATATTGAAGTTATAACTGATAGTAAGACAGATGGTAATGATGTTTGTCGATTAAGTTTAAATGAAGTAAAACAACCACTATATGTCCGAAATAGGCATGATGGTGATAAAATGACTGTTAAAGGAATGTTAGGTAGAAAAAAAGTGTCAGATATTTTTATTGACTGTAAAATTCCTAGTAAGGATAGAGATTTATGGCCAATTGTATGTGATGCTGATGATAATATAATTTGGCTACCTGGATTAAAAAAATCAAAATTTTGTAAAGAAAAAACTGAAAAGTATGATATAATACTTAAGTACTATTAAAGAGGAGGAATTTATGAATAAAAAAGAAGTAAAAAAAGGTATAATTCCCTATTTGTTTTTATTTTTAGTTATGATGGGATTACTTTATTTCTTTAATATATCAAAATATGAAGTTCATCAATTAACTTATGATGAATTTAAAGCCAATATAGAACAAGATAAAGTAAAAGAAATTACAATAATTCCAAGAAGTAACGCAGGTATTTACGAAATAGAAGGAAAATTAGAGGGATATAATGATTATGAAACATTTTATTTGAAAGTACCATTTTCTAATGAAATTATCGCTAGAATTTTAGATGCTGAAGAAAACAAAGATTTTAAAATAACAACAATATCTGATCCCGATTCAAATACAATCGTATTATTTATTTTAAATGTTTTACCAATGCTAATTATTTTAGGTGCCGGATTTTATTTTGTGACTAAGCAAATGGGCTCAGCTAATAAATCTATGGATTTTGGTAGAAGTAGAGCTAAACTAAACGAGCAAAATAATAAAGTGACATTTAAACAAGTCGCTGGATTAGATGAAGAAAAAGAAGAAGTTGCTGAATTAATTGATTTCTTAAAAAATCCAAAAAAATTCCAAAGATTAGGAGCTAGAATTCCTAAAGGTGTTTTATTAGTTGGTCCTCCAGGGACTGGGAAAACTTTATTAGCTCGCGCTGTTGCTGGTGAAGCTAATGTGCCATTTTATTATATAAGTGGTTCTGAGTTTGTCGAATTATTTGTTGGTGTTGGTGCTTCACGTGTAAGAGATATGTTTAAGCAGGCAAAACATAATGCTCCTTGTTTAATTTTTATCGATGAAATTGATGCTGTTGGTAGACAAAGAGGAGCTGGCTTAGGTGGTGGCCATGATGAAAGAGAACAAACACTAAACCAATTATTAACCGAAATGGATGGTTTTGGTGCTAATGAAGGAATTATTATTATAGCTGCTACTAATAGACCAGATGTTTTAGACCCAGCTTTACTTCGCCCAGGAAGATTTGATCGCCAAGTACAAGTTAATTTACCTGACGCTAAAGGAAGAGAAGAAATATTAAAAGTTCATGCTATAGGTAAAACATTTGCTAAAAATGTATCTTTAAAAAATATTTCTCAAAGAACAGTTGGTTTTAGTGGAGCTGATTTAGAAAACTTACTTAACGAAGCGGCATTACTTGCTGTTAGAAGAAATAAAGATAATATTACCATGTTAGAAATCGATGAAGCCCATGATAGAGTTTTAATGGGACCAGCCAAAAAATCGAAAAAATACACTGAACATGACAAAAAATTAGTTGCTTATCATGAAGCTGGTCATGCGGTTTTAGGAATTAAATTAGATGGCGCTAATGATGTTCAAAAAATAACTATTATTCCACGTGGTTATGCTGGCGGTTATACTATGATGCTACCAAAAGAAGAAAGATTTACAGCTACTAAACAAGAATTATTAGAAAGAATTACTGGTTTACTAGGAGGTCGTGTTGCTGAAGAATTAATCTTTAACGAAATAACAACAGGTGCTCATAATGATTTTGAACAGGCAACTAAAATTGTAAGAGCAATGGTAACCGAATATGGTATGAGTTCTTTAGGACCACTTCAATTAGAACAAAATGAAGGTAGTGTTTTCTTAGGAAGAGATTATAATAAATCTAGGAATTTTTCTAGTCAAGTAGCTTATGAAATAGATCAAGAAATGCGTAAAATAATTGATGAATGTTATAAAAATGCCGAAAAAATTATTAGAGAAAATAAAGAATTATTAGATTTAATTGCTAATACTTTGATTACTAAGGAAACTTTAACTAAAGAAGAAATTGATTATTTAGTTGAACATAAATGTTTACCAGAAGAAGAAAAAGAAGAAACTTTAGAAGAATTAAAACAAAAAGCTAAAGAATTAAAAATAAAAGGTTATACTAAAATGACTAAAGAAGAATTAAAAGATACTATAAACAAAACCAAAGAATAAAATCTTTGGTTTTTTAATTTTTGAAACATGCGTATTTACATATTGACTTTTGCCTTATTTTAAGTTAAAATTAATTTGAAAGTAAGGAATATAAAATAAAAAGTATTCCATACTAGTAATAAGGAGTGAG
>CALVKL010000011.1 GCA_944332695.1 uncultured Bacilli bacterium | reverse complement strand
AACATGATCAATATATTTTTCCAAAGTTGGAAATGCGTTTTGAAATAAAATAGCAGAATCTTCATTTAATATTTTTCTAATAAAAATTGTATTACAAAATCCTTGTCTTTCCATTTTCTTCTTAATAATTTTTTGATATTTTTCAATTTTTGAACTTAAAGGAATAAACCATAATATATTTCCTTCTTTTATTGTAAAATATGTAGGTCGTTTTTTACCACGTTCATGATTAGTCATAAGATTTTCATCATTGACAACATCGAAAAATTCATCTTTAATGTGATATAAATATCCTGTTTTTATTTCCATGTAATCATCTCCATAAAAAGTATATCATAGAATAAAAGAAAACTCTATTCAAATGAATAAAGTTTTCAAACATTTTCCCTCAGGATCATTTATTACTCGCACCACCTGTAAGCGAGAAACATTGTCGCTCAGGATCATTTATTACTCGCACCACCTGTAAGCGAGAAACATTTACAAATTAATGCATTTCTCTAATGCAATAATAATATACTATATTTTTAAGAAAATGTCAATTAGTATATCATTTCTAGTATATTCATTTTATAAAATAATATTTAATTTAATTATTCCCTTTTTCACGTAACACAGCTTGTGCCACGTCCTTTATTGGAGATAGAATTACATTACCATACTTTTGTAATATATACCGCAAACAATAATGGTAATAGATTATCAATCTATCATTCTAAAAATCAATCATTATTTTAAAATTAAAATACCTTCATCATTAATACAAAATGATTATGCCATCAAAATTTTATAAATACAAATTTATGATTTACTTCTTTAGTTTATTAAGATTTTTAATTTGTTTTATAACTTTTTTTCCTAATATTATATCTATTTTCAACATCTTTATAATAACATTCTTTAATTTCTAAAGATATAGTTGTTTTTTTTATATAATATTTAGCTAATTCTACCATTTCTTTTAATATTTTTAACTTATCAATAGCACATTTAGTTAAATTAGTAGATAAACTACTATCATACTTTAAATAATGATATCCAACATAATCTATTGCTTTTACCTTACTAGATTTTGCTATAAGATATGGAGTTATTGCAAAATCTTCTAATACCGGTGTATTAGGATATCTTACATCGTTAAAAAGTTCTTTTTTTATAGCATAGGTCCAAGGAAATGTGTTTATGTTTCTTTCACCAAAACACCAAAGCAAAAAAGCTTCTTCTCCTGATATAATATCTGTCGGATTACAAGAATATCTATATAAATTTTTTCCTTGTTCGTTTATAATTTGTTTTTCACCTACTGGTTCTATTACATTTTGAAATCTTATAATATCTAAATCTAAATCGTAATATTTATTTATTTCTTGTAACAAAGAAACTTCAACATAGTCATCCGGATCAACAGACAAAAGATATTTACCTTTAGCTTTAGAAACAAGAATATTTCTTGTTTCACCAATTCCTAAGTTTCTTTCATTTCTATATACAGTCAATTTATCACAATATTTTTCTATTTCTTTTAAATATTCATATGAACCATCAGAAGAACAATCATCTACAGCAATAATTTCATAATCAGAAAAATTCTGATTAATAATTGTTAAAAAATATTTCTTCAAACATTCTATTTTATTATAAACAGGAACCATTATTGTATACCTAATCATCATTATTCCCCCCTAAACAAAATGTTCTATCACATAGAGAACATTCTCCACAATCGTCTATAATTTTCTTATTGTATTCTTCATTTTTGTTTACTAAGTTTATAGCCTCCAAAATATTGCCAGAAAGTATTAACTTAAAAAAATCATCTCCCAACTTTTTTTCAATACTATCGAAACTATCTGTAATAAGATTACTTAAGGGTGGAATACATTTCCAAGTGCATATATATACATCACCCTTAACGTCTAAAAACAAATAAGGTGTATTAATAGTTTTGTTAGTATTCATACAATTTCTTTTTTCAATATACTTATCATCCAATTTTTTAGCTTTTCCTATATTTACAACTTTATCTTGTACTAAAAATTTAATAATTGGCGTATTGTATGACTCATATTGCTTTAAGTTACGAACCTTTTCTAAATCTACACCACCATCTTTATGAAATAGATCATCTGAAAATCTTATAGAATCAACACCCATTTTTTTAAGTTCAACAAATAGTTCTTTAGAATTTTTATTCTTATAAAAATAAATACCATTTGATTCTAATTCTATTTTTATATCTTTATTTTTATTCTTTATCTTTTTTATAGTATAAAAAAGTAATTCTTTAACTAAAAAGATTTCTCCTCCAGTTAAAGTAACAGAAATAGTGTTAATTGGCATCTTTTCAACTATTTTATCAATGTCTTGGAAAGACATTGTTTTTTTATGTTTGTTGCTATTTAAATTCATATAACAGTGAGAACAATTAGCATTACACATTTCAGTTAAAATAATATTAAATTTATACATAATACCGCCTAATAAGTCAACATAAATTCAACATCATTTAAATCATTTAATATTGATAATTGCGCTCTAATTAAATCCATAACCTGATTATCATAAATAGAACAGCAAGAAGAACATTTTTCTGGAACACATTTTCTAATTCTACATCCGTTTTCTCCATCGATTATTTCTTCTAACTCTTGTTCTTTACCTAATAATTTTCCATAATGAGAATCTTTAATATCTTTTATTTTTTCCCAATGAGTACAAATAACTAAATTTGGTCCATATAAAATTGGTGATACCAATGAACTATAACATTGACTAGGCTTATAATTATCATCTAGTTTTCTGTCATAATACATATAATCTAATTTACCAGGAACTTGAATATGCATTAAACCATATTTTTTATAATTTTCATTTAATTGTTTTAATTCTAAAACTGCCTCTTTATTTAATTTATATTTTTCAATTTCTTCTCCTTCAGGAACTAGAATTTTTACTATTTGAAAACTATCTGCTCCAATTTCACCTAATCTTTTAGCCGTTTTAATATACTCTCCAACATTTTCTGGTCTCATACAAGTTCTGGCGCCTATCATTAATTCTCCTTCTCTACCATATTCTTTTCTTTTATCAACTAATTTTTGAATTAAATTCATTGCATCATCATAAGTAAATTCTTGATTTTTATTTTTTTGAATCGAATATTTAGAATACGCCTCATTACATACACCAGGAAAACTAATTCTAACATAATATGCATATTTTGCCAAAGCATCAATTGTCTTTTCATTTAACCTTGAACCAGAAGAAATATAAACACATCGCATATTACATTCTTCTTTAGCATATTTTATTAATTCTTCTCTATAAGGATACATGTCAGGATTACCTTCTCCAGACATTTCAAATCTTAAACTGTCTAATCCTCTTTTTTTAGAATAACGAGCTATTTCTTTTAATACCTTTTTATAATGATTAATATCAAAATTTGTAAAATTTAAATTATCCTTTGCCCATTTTCTAGTATCTACAGCAAGGCAGTCTTTACAATTAAAATCACAAAAATTATAATCGTGTGAATCTAAAGACATAATAGGAAAATTTGAAATTTCACCTTTCATTTTCTTTAACATAACATTAGCATAATCTAAAATGCTTAAAGGATAAAAATGTTGATTATGAATCATACTCAATTCAAAAATTACTTTTTTGGTACTTTTCTCTACTAATATCAAACTTTTAGCTTTCATCAATCTTTCTTTATCATTCAAAAAATTAATACTTCTATTTATATATTCATTAACCTCATTTTCTATATGTTTATCAGGAATCGAATATACTACATTATTTTTATCAATTGCTATTTTCATTAAACTTCACCACTTTCTTAATTCTTAAAATTAAATCTTTCATATTCAAATTTAATTTCATAATTTTTTCCAAACCTCTCTTTAAATACCAATCATCATTAATCAATTTTTCCCCATGATATACCTTATCTTTACCATTTACCTTTATATATGATAAACCCAAATCTTCATAAACTGGTATACCATCTTGAATATCATTATTTTTAGTAACGGTATAATACTCTTCTATAATATTTAAACTACTATCTAAAAATAAGCGACATATATAATTATCATTTAAAGTGACTATTTCAACTATATAATAATCATTATCTATTAATTTAATTTCTTCTCCAAATTCTACAAGAGAAAAAGGATTAACAATTTTCAAGATTTTTTTTATTATAATTGCTTCATTGTCATTTTTATATAAATATAACCTATATTCATTAACATCTCTAAGATATGTACTTGAACTATATTTCATCTAATAAAACCTTCACATCTAAATTTAAGTATTTATTACTATGATTTTTTATTTCATCTAATAATTTATCTTTTGTTTCAATAGCCATATTATAAGTATCAGAATCTATCAACCCATTTTTATAAGCATTTTCTAATTCTTCTTCATCTAAAACTTCTACATTATTATTTGTAATAGTAATATCTAAATATAAATCATCATAATATGGTATTTTACTATCTAAATCAATTCCACAACCATTGGTTATATCAATATAATATTCTATTAAATTTTTGTCACTATCTAAGTATGCTCTAATAACATAATTCTCATTTTTAGGCAAAATTTCTATTATATAGTAATTATTATCTATTACTTTTAAACCATTACTTAAAACAAAAGGAACTGTTTTTATTATTTTTTTCTTTGCTAAAAAATAATCATCATTTGTAAATAAAAACTCTATTATATATTCATTGACATCCCTTAAATATGTTTTACTTAATAATTTTTTTCTCATATTTTTTACACTCTTCCTTTACATATAAATCATATCCTTTATTACATAATAAATTATAATATAGATAATCATAATAAGAATTTGTTGGGTTAGGAATAATAACCTCTGACCAACCATAATTTAAATATGAAGCTATAGCATTATTAATTACACTATTTAAATGATCATCACAATACACAATCTTATTTTGACCACAATGCATCACTTGCAAAGCATGTAATCTCATAATCATATAATCTTTATAATCTCTAATAAAATCATTAATATAACTATTATAATAATTTTCTTCAATAAATTTTTTTGCCATATCTTCATGAAAACGGGCATATTCTTTAGTTAACATTTCTCCAGTTTGTAATATATATCCTTTTGGAATATATAATTCTCTATCATATCTATCGTTTGGATACTTACTATTATCAAACTTTAAGTTATCTCCTATTATATATATTCCATTATTGCTTTTTTCCATCATAACTCACCTATAAATTAATATTTTCAATAATGTTATCATTAATATCATATATTGTTATTGTTTTATTTTCATAAATAGCATACGTAGGTGCATAATTATTTCTAGGCAAAGAAATCGAACCTACATTTATATAAGTCATATCCTTATCTTTCTTTATAAACGGAATATGTTCATGACCATAAACCAATATTCCTTTGTGATTAAATTTTCTGTTTTTTTCAAAACTATATTCATTTCCATGTGTAATATATATATCTAATCCATCAATGTTAATCAAAGAAACTCCACTACAAATTGGAAAATCACTAGCCTTTATATCTACAGTACTATCACAATTTCCCATCATACATATTAATTTATCTTGATGTTTAGTTAAAAATTCAAGAACTCTATTACTACTAATTTTATATTTATTATCATAAGATGGTCCAGCATAATACAAATCACCCAAACAGACTAATTTATCAATTTTTTCATTCTTAATTTTCTTTTCTATTACATTTAAATTGGTTGCTATACCATGTATATCTGAAATAAATAAAATTTTCACTATATCACCTTCTTTTTTATTTTATAATCAAATTTATATTCTTCCTCATTAATATTAACATACAGTTCTTTATCCAATATTTTATAATTTATATTATTATTGTTCAAAAATTGAAATAAAGCATCATAATACATCTTTACTGTTATATAGTCAGATAAATCTTTTTTTTCTAAAAAAAGTTTTCTAAGTAAATACTCTTCAAATTTTAATAACATTAATAATTTATCATTAAAATTATTAATTTTTGAAACATCAAAATTATCAACCTTATGTCTAATAAATTCTCTATTAGACGTTAATTTACCGTTATAATCATTATTAATAATAATATTTATAATATTGTCTAATGATGCATCTCCATTAAAACAATTATCAATAAATATTGCATTAAAATCGCTTAAATATGAAAAATTTTCTGTATGAAATCTATTAAATACATTTTTTGTAGTATCATTTCTTGTTAATACTCTGGAATATCTTGTTGACAAGTCACAGTCTACATATAATTTTAAAATATTATAACCAGTAACTTCTTCAATTTTTTTTGTATCACCAGACACAAGAATTGTATTATTACTAATATTGTTTTTTAAAATTCCGTAATAAAATCCATTTCTTATTTTATACTCAACAAAATTATTATTAACAATATATTCTTCAAATTTTTCCTTAGTTATAAAGAAATAATCTATCCCATCTATTTCCCCATCTCTAATTGGTCTTGTAGTATAACCAACATTTCTTTTGAAACCTAAATAATATAATTTATTTGCTAAATACGATTTACCGGCACCATTTTTACCTATAATCTCTATCATATTACTACTCCTTTATTAAATACACATCAATCGTTTCGTTGTTTCTTAATATATTTTCTACAGTATATAATAAATCATTTTCAAATATAGAAGCACAATCATCACATTCAGCGCCACATTTATTTGTAATATTTTTATACTTATTAAAATCGAAATAGTTTGAACTCCAATTTTCAAAATCATTAAATATTTTATTAACTTTACACGGAATAAGTTTATCTTTAAATAAATATGGTTTCATATAACAAGAATAACATTTTCTAGAATTTCTTTCATCCAATTCAAATCTAGGATAATATAATGTTGTCAAATCTTTTACACTTATAAATTTAGTACAACTATAATTATTATATTTGGTCTCTAAATTTCTAATTAAATTTTGTACTTTAATATCAACCTTTTTATTATTATGATCAATTGGCAGTAATTCCTTAGAAACCTGAAATATATCAACATTTAATTTAATGAAATCATTAATCATTTTTTCGTATAATAAAACATTATGTATATTTAAGTATGTCTTAATATGCACTAATGAATTATTTAATTTTAATCGTTTAATTAACAATAATTTATTTAAAAAGTCTTTATATAAATTATCTGTTAAATCACTTGGTAAAAATATTTTAAAATAAGTAACATATTTAAATTTTTGTGCTAAAAAATTAGGAATATTTATTAAATTTTTAATATTTAAATTTACCAAAACACTTTTATTATAAAAATATTCTATAATTTCACCTATTTTTATCAATTCTGTTTCACTATAATTTTTATTAATAGATATTTCAACAGCCTTTAAGTATTTAAATCTTTTATCATTAAATATTTCTATATAATCTAAATTACTATCTATTTCCATAATAATAGTATAAATAATGTTTTTATTTTTTATATTATTTATATAATCAATTACAGTAAGTGGATATAAATATAATGATTGAATATTATCTAATTTATATATCTCAGAATTATTATTAGTAATAACTAATTTGGGTTCATTTTTTAATAATTCTTTAGCATCACATCTAATACAATCATAAATCCCATTATTTTTAACAAACAATTTATAGTTTTTTTTGCAATTTTTTTTCATTTAGTTTACCTCTACATATATTTTCAACATAATATTTTAAAACGAAAAGCATCTCACTATGTAATTCACTATTCAAAAAATTTATTTGATAATATAAATAATCATAAAATTCAGCAACATCCATGTATTTTAAAAAGAAATTTTTGTTTTTTTCTAAATCGTCTAAATTCATTTTTTCTTTATCAATTGTATAATCAGTATAGAATGAATAATAATATATTTCAGACAAACAATTTTTTCCACTATTAAAATGATTTTTATTCCATTTTTCTATTTTAATAAAAGAATTAAAATCTTGTTTATCTAAAACAATTCCTGTTTCTTCTCTAAGTTCTCTAATCAAAGCCATTGTTAGGGTTTCATTTTCCTCAACATGACCACCTATAAAAGTATATTTTCCTTCAACATTACACAATAATATTTTGTTCTCACTATTAAAAATTAGCACTTTTACGCGTGTTACTTTTTTATCGATATCGCCATATGTTAAATTATATGGATTGATTTTTTTTATGTACATACCATATCCCCTACTAAATATATAAAAATTAAAACTATCCGTAGCAACTCCAAGTTGTCAATATTTTATCATTAAAAGTTTTAAACGTCAATTTTTTCAAATCTTTTAAATTTTACTTTTTGATATTATTATAATTTTTTATTGCTTCAATTATATATTGCTCAATATATCTTTTATCTCTCTTAGCTAAATCAAATGGTAATACACTTATTATCTTTGATTTATTAAAAGATATCTTTTCATGTTGATTTCCTTTCTCTTCTAATAGAATTTTATCTATATCATCAAAAGTTAATAATTTTTTTGAGCTCATTTTTCTTATTCTTATTGCTTGCGCATGGCTTGGAGTTGTATCTTCATATGTTATTGCTGAATATACTATTTGTTGTTCTTGTTTAGATAAAAAAGATAATTCTACTGCAGGTAATAATCCTATAGTTAAATTATGTTTTTCTTTTATTTTTCCTATGTTATCAACTATTTCTAATAATTCGGGTATTAAACAAGTTAATCTTATATATCTTTGAATTTGCCTTGCACTATCATTGCTTTTTTCTGATAATTTTTCATCACTTCTTAACTTCGTGCCATTATGACACGAAGTCTTACCTTGATGTTTCAGTGCATCCATTTTCATTTTATAAGAAAATGCTTTTTCACTTGGCAATAGTTTCTCTCGATACATATTTGAATCTACCATATATATAGTTGCTTCATCATCGTTTAAATCCTTAACAATTGCATCTATTTCTTCTAAGCCTAATATTTCATATACTTTCTTTCTTCTATGACCTGATAATAATTCATATCTATTATCTTCTTTTCTTCTTACTACAATAGGTACTAATAATCCATTTAATTTAATACTATGTACTAATTCTTTTAATGAATCATCTTTATTTACTGAAAACGGATGTCCTTCAAAAGAATCTATATCATTTAAATTAATTTTAACTAAATTATCTTTCATTATTCATCTCTCCTTTTATCTCATAATTTAATTTCCAATTTAAATATTCTTCATAAGATATTTCATGATTATCTCTTTTAATTTTTTGTTTTTTCCATTCTAATAAAGAATTAATTAATGTTTTTATTTTTGAATCATCAATATTTTTAATTTGTGATAAATCCAACCGATAATTTGGAATATATTCCTCTAACCAAAAAAACAAATAAATTAAATCTTCAGGGTTTTTGTAATCATATTTTTTTAGAGAGTTAAAATTGACATTTAATAATTCAGCAATTTTCTTTACTCTTTCATCTTTAGGATTTCTATCGCCCTTTTCATACCTAGTCATGCTTCTTCTTTTACATTCTCCAGTTAATCCTAGATAGTCGGATACGGAATCCTGTGATAAGTACCTTAATTGTCTTACAAAGGCAATTCTTGAACCTTGAGATAAATCTCTTAATTCAGGTTTTACATACAACAATCGCATTTTAATAACCTCCTAATTCTTGTCGCACATATTACATTTCAACCAAAAAAAGATTGAAATTTACGATAAAAGTATCAATTTCAATCTTTTAAAATAATATTTTTACAACAATTCATTATATTTTGAATTAGAAGTAAGAATGCTTAAACATTCATTTTTTTAGTTTTTTCCTTATAAATAAAGGGTTTTTGATAGAAATTTAATTAAATTAGTTTCTATCCCCATTATTGATTGCGGCTTGTGCAGCGGCAAGTCTTGCAATTGGTACTCTAAATGGGGAACAAGAAACATAATCTAACCCTACTTTATGGCAAAATTCAACACTAGATGGATCTCCTCCATGTTCACCACAAATTCCTAAGTGAATATTTTTCCTTGTTTCTCTACCCTTTTTAGCAGCCATTTCAACTAATTTTCCAACACCGGTTTGATCTAATTTAGCAAATGGATCACTTTCAAATATTTTTTTGTCATAATAATCATTTAAAAATTTACCAGCATCATCTCTTGAAAATCCATAAGTCATTTGTGTTAAATCATTAGTTCCAAAACTGAAGAATTCAGCTTGCTTAGCTATTTCATCAGCTGTTAAAGCAGCTCTTGGTATTTCAATCATTGTTCCGACTTCATATTTCATATTAACATTGTTTTCTTTAATAATTTTATCAGCTACTTCAACTACAATATTTTTAACATATTCTAATTCTTTAACATCACCAACTAAAGGAATCATAATTTCTGGAGTTATATTCATACCTTTTTTATTTACATTAATTGCAGCTTCAATAACAGCTCTAGTTTGCATTTTAGCAATTTCTGGATAAGTTATTGATAAGCGACAACCACGATGTCCCATCATTGGATTAAACTCTTTTAAAGCATCGATTCTAGTTTTAATAGTTTCCAAACTAATATTTAAACTTTCAGCTAAAGGTTGCATTTCTTCAGTTGTATGTGGTAAAAATTCGTGTAAAGGTGGATCTAGATATCTAATAACCACTGGATTACCTTCCATGGCTTCAAATAGTTTTTCAAAATCATCTCTTTGATAAGGTAATATTTTTTCTAAAGCTTCTTCTCTTTGTTCTAAAGTATCAGCTAAAATCATTCTTCTAAAATTGAAAATTCTAGTTTCTTCGAAAAACATATGTTCAGTACGGCATAAGCCGATTCCTTCAGCACCAAATTTGCGAGCTTGAATAGCATCTTTTGGGGTATCAGCATTGGCTCTAACCTTTAATTTTCTTGTTTTATCAGCCCAAGACATAAATGTTTCAAAGTTACCACTAATAGATGCTTCAACTGTTTTAATTTCTTCACCATATACATTACCAGTTGAGCCATCAATAGATAAATAATCTCCTTCTTTAAATACTTTACCATCTTTAGTTTTTAAAACTTTATTTTCTTCGTCAATTATTAATTCACCACATCCAGAAACACAGCATCTTCCCATACCACGAGCAACTACTGCTGCATGTGATGTCATACCACCTCTAATAGTTAAAATACCATTAGCATCATTCATACCTTGAATGTCTTCTGGTGATGTTTCTAATCTAACTAATAAAGTTTCTTCACCTCTTTTTTTAGCTTCGCTTACGTCATTAGCGGTAAAATAAATACGACCTGTTCCAGCGCCAGGTGAAGCTGCTAATCCTTTAGCAATTGGTACTGCTTTTTTTAAAGCATCGGAATCAAACATAGGATGTAATAATTGATCTAATTGTTTAGGTTCAACTTTTAGAATTGCTTCTTCTTCAGTAATCATTCCTTCGTTTACTAAATCAACAGCTACTCTTAAAGCGGCAGCCGCAGTTCTTTTACCATTTCTTGTTTGTAACATAAACAATTTTCCATTTTCAATTGTAAATTCCATATCTTGCATGTCTTTGTAATGATTTTCTAATGTCTTTGCAATTTTAGTAAATTGATCATAAACATCTGGCATAACACTAGCTAAAGTAGAAATTGGTTGAGGTGTTCGAATACCTGCCACAACATCTTCACCTTGAGCATTAATTAAATATTCGCCATATAGTTTATTTTCTCCAGTTGCTGGATTTCTTGTGAATGCTACTCCAGTGCCAGATTTATCACCACTATTACCGTAAACCATTTCTTGAACATTAACGGCAGTTCCCCAACTACTAGGAATATCATTCATTCTTCGATAAATAATAGCTCGTTCATTATTCCAAGATCTAAATACAGCAGTAACGGCTTCAATTAATTGGACTTTTGGATCTTGTGGGAATTCAGAACCTGATAAATCCTTATAAATAGATTTAAATTTGTTAGTAATTTCTTTCATATCATCTGCTGTTAAGTCAGTATCAAAAGAAACACCTTTATTTTCTTTAAACTCATCTAATACTCTTTCAAAACTAGATTTTGGATATCCTTTGACAACATCAGCAAACATTTGAATAAATCTGCGGTATGAGTCATAAACAAATCTTGGATTATCTATTTTTTCGCTAAAATGTTTAGCAACTTCATCATTTAATCCTAAATTAAGAACGGTATCCATCATTCCTGGCATACTTGCTCGAGCACCACTTCTAACAGATACTAATAGAGGATTATTTAAATCTCCCATTTTTTTACCAGAAGTACTTTCTAAATTAGCTAATTTTTCCATAATTTGATCAATTACTTCTTTAGCTATTTTTTCTCCATCATCATAATATTTATTACAAGCTTCAGTTGTAACTGTAAAACCATCAGGAACAGGTAGACCAAGGCCTTTCATTTCGGCTAAGTTAGCCCCTTTTCCTCCTAATAGATTTCGCATATCTTTGTTTCCTTCACTAAATGAATAAACATATTGTGTCATATCTTGCCCTCCTTATTGTTTAACACATATAAATTATAACATGAAATAAAATAAAAAAGAATATTTTTTTATTCTTTTTTATTAACGGCTTCCACCGCCTCCGCCACCGAAGGATCCTCCGCCACCACCTCCGGAAGAAAAGCCACCTCCGCCAGAAGAGTAAGATTGAGCAGCACTTCTTGCGCTATTAGCCGCAGAAACCGATTTTGTAGATATCCTATTAAAGAAAACAATCGTATCAAAATCAATGTTATTGTCTAAGTTTTCAATATATTCAGGATACATATTTTTAATTTGTTTTGCTACTTTATCAGCTATTCCAAAAAGATAAGCAAACATCAAATATTCATCCCATAATTGAACTTCAATTACTTCTTTGGTATTTATAGAAGAAAAATCTTCTAAAAATAGTTTTAAACCGTATAATTTTTTTGATTCTTCATATAATTTATCGTCCATTACATTTTTATATTTACACTCTTTTCGATTATTTCTTTTATAAATATGACCAGATTGCTTCAATTCATTAATTTTATCAGTTTTTATTCTATCAAATATGCTTAAGTATTTACTATAATTAATCCTAGCCCATTTTTCTAATTCTTTATTTTCTAAAATGCCATCGTTACTAGCTTCATATATCATTTTATATAAATCAGCTTCTAATTTATTATCGATAATAACATTTTTATCAAACTGTAAAGATGTAGTTTTGTCGTTTTTAATAACTTTGATTTTTTCTTCTTTAACCCATTTAAGTAATATAGCTCCTAATATGTTAGATTTTGAATTACTAAAATTATTTAATTGAATTAACGCATTAGCATAGTAAATATCTTTGTTGCAAGGAATATCTCTAAAATAAGGAGTATTTTTTTTGGTGATTTTTTTATTATTAATAAATCCATATCGATTAGAATAAGCAATATAAAAAACTATAATAAAAGGAAGAAAAAAACATAATAAATTAATCAAGGGTAAAATTAATGCAAAAAGTTTGGTAAAAAAATTGTCATAGTCGTATTCATAACTATCTTCTTTAGCCGCAGTTAAAACTTCGTCAAACGTGTCATATTTAGTAGTATTATTAACATTAAAAGTATTTAAAGGAAATTTAGCTAATAATACAACGTAATTTTCATCCATATCACTTTCGTTAGATAAATAGATTTTGCCGTCTTTAACGTAAGCGTATCCTTTATATCCAAATCCCCAAACATCCAAAGTGTCTGGGAATTCATAATAACTAGTTAATTCTATCGAAAAATCATCAAAATCAACAGAAGATAACTTATCTATTAAATTAAAATATATAACTTGCGCATCATTAGTATTAAAAATAAAATTCGTTATTTTATAATTTAAAGTAAACTCATGGCGTTTATAATCGTATTTACCAAAACATAATTCTAAACCATTAGTAGTATAATTAATTCCATAATACCCCTTTTTTTCTTCTAATGACTCATCAATATCCCAGTTTTTATAAGTTAAAGCTTTACCATCCATTGATACAGTAAAATCAGTTATTTCAGAATTACCTAAATTATTATAAACTTTGTACCACTCCGTACCATCACTACCATCAACAATCCATGTTTCTGTAATATTTGCCGTTCCGTTTTTATCGATATCTATTTTTAAGTCAATATTGTAAATATGATTAGTAGCCAGTACATTTCCTGTACAAAATAAAAACAAAAAAATCAAAAATATTATTTTTTTCATATTTATCTCCTGATTTCTTTAGATTTTTGATATACTTTTTTAAAATTATTTGAATAAGGAATTAAAACTTTATTTAAAAAACAAGTCTCACACAATGGATCATACGTTTCATTCTCACCAATTACAATTTGATCGCCATCATAGACATATTTTCCATTAAATTTTCGTGCGTTAAATCGTGCTTTTTTACCACAATCACAAATTGCTACTAGTTCTTTTAAAGAATCAGCATATCTAATTAAAGCTTCACTACCTTCAAATAAATTGCCCTTAAAATCTACTTTTAGGCCATAACACATGACAGGAATATTCCAATATTTAGTAATAATAACCAATTCAAAAACTTGTTTTTCCGTTAAAAATTGTGCTTCATCTATAATTAAACAGGTTATATCGTGATAATCTTTTAAATAATCGAATAAACTATCATTAGAATTTAACAAAATATCTACTTTTTTAGAAATTCCAATTCTCGAAGCTACATGATCATTATTTTTAGTGTCGATAGAAGGTTTTATTAATAAGGCTTTCATTCCTTTAGAATTATATTTATAGGCAGTTGTAATAACATCAATAGTTTTTCCTGCCGACATTGCTCCATAGTTAAAATATAGTTTTGCCATAATTACTCCTTTTTTGCTCTTGGATGAGCATCTAAATAAATTTTTCTTAATCGTTCGTTAGAAACATGGGTATATATACCGGTTGTTGCAATATTTTCATGACCTAATAGTTCTTGAACTATTTTTAAATCCGCTCCTTCGTTTAACAAATGAGTGGCAAAAGTATGTCTTAAAGTATGAGGAGAAACATTTAATTTTAAACTACTTTTTTTTACAATATCATCAATAATCATTCTAATTGCACGATCAGTTATTTTGTTTCCAAACTTATTTAATAATAAATATTCACTATTTTTGTTTAATTTATTTCGACTATTATTTAAATAATCTTTTAAAATAGTGTCGCACACATTACCATATAAAACATATCTTTCTTTGTTTCCTTTGCCTAAAATTAAAATTCGTTTATTACTAAAATCAATATCCGATAATTTAATATTAACCAATTCGCTAACACGAACACCACAAGAATATAATAATTCCAATATAAGTAAGTTGCGTAAACCTAAAACATCATTTTTATCAGGAATACTAAACAATATTTCTAAATCATTATAATTAAGATAATTGGGTAATTTTTTTTCTATTCTTGGATTATTTATTAATAAACAAGGATTTTCTTTTATTATTTCCATTTTAGTTAAATATTTAAAGAAACTTTTTAAACTGCTAATATGACGCCCAACACTTTTATTAGTATAATTTTTATTATATAAAAATTGCAAATATTTCCTAATAAAGTTATAGTTAATCTCATTTATATTAATATTATTAGAAAACATATAAAATTGTTCTAAATCTTTACGATAACTATTAATAGTATTATTAGAATATCCTTTATCAGTTAAATATATATAGAAATTATCTAACTCTTTTCGCATCTTTACCACCTAAGCCATCTGGAATATAGGTACTATCCATATGACGTAAATCATCATTATCAAATGGTTGTTGATCAGTCGGATAAGATACACCATCGATTATGCAAAAAGGTTCCTCATCTTTTTCTTGCTGAGAAAAATCACTAACTTCACGTGGTAAATTATTATTAGGTTTAGTGATATTTTCCTTATAAATTGCTTCGATAGTTTTTAAATCAGATCTTTTTTTCCTTTCTATTTCATATGCTTTACAAATAATTCTTAGAATGTCGTAAAAATTTTCTCTTTTAATTTCTCTTTTTATTAAATTAATACTACTAACAACTTTATAATTTGCATATCTAATTTCTCTGGTTAAAAATGGTGATATTAATTTCTTAAAACCATATTGATTGTAACCAATCTGTTCTAATTGTAAAAATCTTAACATTGTCGGTTTATCTTTAATTATTGTGTTAAAAGCTACCAAATGTTTTTTATATAAAACTCTTTTTTCAACAAGACATAGCGAATCATTTCTAATTGTAGCTTCTAAAATAGCAATTCTTCCACGAAATAATTGTCCACGTTTTTTAGAAATAGCTTGAACATACTCTTTATTTTCTTTTAAATATTGTTCAATTTGTTTTTTAAATTTTTTTCTAATCATCTCTGAATCTTCAAATTTTGTTGTAAATTTATCAATATTATCTGCTTTGTCTTTCATTAATGTTAAGCTAACGCGTCCTTCTTCATCTAAAATTAAACTCAATGTTCTTTCCATAAAGTATCACCTATAACTAAGTATAGCATTATTTATATTTTTGGTCAATTTAAAATAATAAGATTTAATGTATTTACTAATTAAATTTTATTTGATATAATTATCTTACTGCCGATATAGTTTAGTGGTAAAACAGGTCCTTGGTAAGGATCAGCGGACAGTTCAATTCTGTCTTTCGGCACCAGATTGATTGATAATCGAATTTTCCGATTTTAAATAATAGTTTTTTAACAAAATATAAAGTTTTAAGATAAATGTAGATAAAAAACTTATCTGCATTTTTTGTTACTAAAAAAATGAAGATAATAATAAAAATTTAATATTAAAAAACTTCTTTTCTGTTTTTTTAAGAAACTAGGTTCATATTATTTTATATATATTGAAATTGTTAAAGAAAAGCGAATTTTAAATATTATCTTGTATTTTTTTCAATAGACAAAATTTAATATATTTCTTTATTTTTATTTTTATATTCATCAAATAAAGCTTTACACTCTACTCTATTTAATTGTTTAAGATTTAAAATATTTGAATTATTTTCATTAATAAATTTATATATAAAATTATCTCTAAAACCAATTTTTTCTACATCATTTAAATCAGTACCATAATATACAGTTTTAATATTAGCCCAAATTATTGCTGATAAGCACATCGGACAAGGATAGCCAGTGGCATATAATACGTATTCGGACAAATCATGTGTTTTCAATTTTTCACATGCTTTTCTAATGGCCATAATTTCAGCATGAGCAGTTGGATCGTGGTTTTCTAAGACTAAACTTGAAGCTACCACTATTACATTATTATTTTTATCTGTTATAACAGCACCAAAAGGGCCGCCTTTATTTTCATTCATCGTCTTTCTTGCTTCGGCAATTCCTAATCTCATTATTTCATTCATCAAATTTCTCCTTTATTAATATCAATTATACAAAAATCGTTAGTTAAACTAACGATATAAAATTAAATAATAAACCTCTATTTTATAACATTAAATAAAAGTATAATTACTAAGTTTGAAACATATTTTAATTTGTAACCAAATTTATGACCGAATTCACTAAAAGCTATTTTTTTATCATACATACTAACAATCCAACTTTCTTTATATTTTGGTAAAGTGGTATTAATTGGAAACATATGGCTTCTAATAATGTCTGCTTCTTTAGAAGAAACGTTAAATTTTTCCAAAGCATTAATTTCTGCTTTTAAAGGATGATTAAACACAGAAAAGAACCTATCTTTTAATTTAACATTTTCATCAAGAAAAAAATCATGTAATAATCCACCAATAGCTACAGATTTGTAATCCAAATTAAATCTTTTAGCAAATTTATAAGCATTATATGAAACTTTTAATGAATGTTCAAATCTTGTAATACCATGATGCTCACAATTCTTAAGTTTTAAAAATAAATCACTAGTTAAAATATGATTGACTATTTTCAAGTACTCTTCATCGAGTTCCATGTTCATAAATTCACCTCAACTATAACATTATATCACAATTTTAAAAAAAATATAATAATTTTAGCTGATTTTATTTAAATTTATATTTATTATATAAATATAGTTATTATTTATATAATATTATCATTGGTCTGATACCATATTCTTCACTACTAACATCAGCAGGACTAATTGTTCCATCACTTTTTAACACCCAAGCATAAAAAGACATTGTTCTACTAGCACTACTTAGCCAATAACCGTTGTTTAAATTGGTATACAACCAACTAGCAGTGTTTCCTTCTTCTTTTATCATTTCAGTATAAGAAGGAATAATTGCTCTTGTTTTAATGTGAATATCTGAATATACTTTTTCTTTATTGTCATCTTTAATTCGATAATTTCTTAAAGGAATATTAGTCCAATTAGAAGTGGCGTCTTGTAATCGATATATAGCATCAACTGGTCCTTCTAAATTATCGGAAGCAGCCCAATTAACGTAGTTAATGATGTTTTTATCCATGATTAATTTAACTTTTTCTCCATCATCATATAATACATAAAATTTATATATATCTGAGTCATTAACTTGAATGGCAAAAACTGTGCCAGGTTGACATTGTCCCTCATTAGCGCATTCTTCTATAGAAGAAATCCCCAGATTAAAGTCTATTGTCACTAAATCGGATAATAAATTCCCTTTTTCAACTACTAATTTGTTATTTTTTATTGTTTCATAAATTTTCTTATACTCAATATTTTCTTCTAGATATGGCTTATCATAAAAATAATACTTTCCATTTTCTCCTAAAACTTCACATTCGTGCAAAAGCACCTTATCATCATAGTAATATACTTCTTGACAAGAAACGTTAGAATTTATTTGATTTAACCATTCCTTATCGACTAAGGTACTTTCGAAAGAATAGTTTTCTATTATTTTTTTAATTTCATTACTATAATTAATTAATTTCATTTCATAAGCTTTAATTTCTTCTTTATTAAATTGTTGATATAGGTAATAACCAATAAATAATATTAAAATAGTAACTAAAATTATACTTACAACATTTCTTTTTTTCATATCATCACCAATATTATAATATCATATCTTGCTTTTTTTTACTAGCATCAAAATAACGCTTTTGACATTCTTTTATTAATTCTAGGGCTTTTTTAGTATCGTGATAATCTGAAACCTCAACTTTTATGTTTTGTAATGTTTTATAATTTTTAAAAAAGTCTTTTATTTCGTCTAAAGTAAAACTAGATAGATCTTCTAAACATTTAACGTCATTATATCTTGGGTCGACAGCTACTACTGAAATTAATTTATAATCTTCATGACCATTATCGACAACCGATAAATAACCAATAATTCTAGAAGGAACAATACATCCTGGGAATGTTGGCTCTGAAGAAATAACTAAAATATCTAATGGATCGCCATCCTTAGCTAATGTGTTTTCAATGTATCCATATTCAGCGGGATAACTCATAGCTGAATATAAAACTCTATCTAATTTAATACGATTTGTTTCTTTGTCAATTTCAAATTTGTTTTTTGTTCTTAAAGGTATTTCAATTATAGCATCAACAACATTATTCATAAATTTCCTCCTTAAAATTTTTAATAAATTCTAAATATGCTTTTGTTTCTAATTTTAAATCATATTTTAATTTTTTATTGGTTAAATTATCCATAAACCGCTTTACTAAATTAGGATTTCTTACTAAAACTGGTCCTAAAATATAAGTGCCATAAAAATTATTTTGCTTAAAATTTAAAGCTTCTTTGTCAAGATGACTGTTATTATTAATAAAACCTAATATTTTGTCTTTGGTTGTTCCATCAATATAAATTTCATTTATTTTTCTTTGGCCACGATTAACTTGATAATCAAAAATATTCAAGCCATCTAAATCTTCCATTTTTTTGCCAAACATGTCAAGTCCGTTACCGGTGACTAACATAAATTTATCATTTTCAATATATTTTTTAATGTCATTTTGATATTTTTTTAAATGGCTTAAAGCGACTTTTAAATTTTCTTCAGTCCCACTACCAATATAAACTAAATCATAACTACTGAAATCTAATTTGTCATCTAATGATAAGTATAAAATTTCATGTTTAATTTTATTATATTTTAAAATATTACTGATTATTTTTATATTTCCTGATTCACCATATAAATTAAGAAAGTCATAATATAAATAAGCTATTTTCATAATAAACCTCTTTCTTTTAATTGATCTAAATATAAATAATTTAAATCAAAATATAAAACACAATACAAATCACCTTTCATATGTTTTAAACAATAATCAAGGGAATTTTGATAATCTAAACAATATAAAAATTTTTTAGAATCAATGTTGGCTTGTTTTAATCTAACAGCTAAATCATAAGCAAAAGGACCAATTAAAATTATTTTTTCAATACTCTTATCATTTAGTAATTCAAAGTTAATATCATAAATCCAAGAAATATCTTTTAAATCATATCTGCCACTAATTCTAGTAAAACCAATAGCTACCGTTTTACTACCTTTTTTAGATTTAATATATTCTAATGATTGATTGTAGGATAATGGAGTTTCATTTTTGCTTAATAAGATGATACCTTTATTATTTTTAAATTTAAATTCATTTAATCTTTTTACTTTAAGAGATAATTGATTTAAAGAACTGACAATATCATCTTTTTTCACATTATCAATTCTTGTAACTGTATAGCAAGCTAACATATTATAAACATTATACAAAGCATCATTGTTTAGTTTTATTGTTACGTCTTCAACTATAAATTTATTTTTTAATAAAGTTGCTTCAAATAGACTATTAGGATGATCATAATCATGATTAGGACAATAATAATATCCCAAGTTACCATAGTTAAAATAGTCAAATATTAATTTTTTATGACACTTAGGGCAATAAGCTAAATCTAAAGTATCAATTTTATTTTTTTTAGTAGAATATTTATTTTCTTTTAAGCTATAATAAGTTATTTTATTTTTCTTATTTAAACTAAATTTAGTGACTAATGGATCATCAGCGTTTAAAATTAAATGTGTTTCTGTTTTGATACTCTTATTAATTTCATTAAAAACCAACTCAAAGTGACCATTACGCGCTAATTGATCACGCGATAAGTTGTTAATAATAAAATATTTTGGTGTAATATATTTAAATACTTCTTTAACATAACGTTCATCAACTTCAATAATTAAAGTATCAACTTTAGTTTTACCATTTATATTACTTGCTTCAATGATGGCTGTAGTTACCCCATCAATTAAATTAGAACCTTTAATATTACTGCAAACTTTATGACCACTATGCTTATAAATTTCATAAAGAATTCCTACAACACTAGTTTTTCCGGTAGTCCCTGTCACAAAAATAGTCGTTTTAGGCATTTCAAAATAATTTAAAATATTCTTATTTAATTTAAGCGCTAAATTACCTGGAAAAGCTGTTCCACGTCCTATTTTATGAAGAATAAAAATAGCTATTTTAGATAATATAATAATTAATTGATTCATATTTATCACCTTCTTACAATATTATAACATTTTTTTAGAAATTTAAATTTTTTTTATAGTTTTTATATTAGAAAATTAAAAAAAGACCATCGATTTATAATCAATGGTCCTAAAACTAAATAAATTTAGTTTTATTATTAGGGATCCCTATCTATATCAAACGCTAATTAAGCATATTAGCGTACACATTAAGAACAAGCATAGATAAATTATATTCTATCCTTGTTTATAAGTGCCATCATTATTATTACTACTTTTAATATATCCATTTTAGATAAATTATATTCATTTATTAGATATTTTTTTACATCTTTATTAATAGTATATTCTTATCATAAAACTTGGTGTGTATATAAAATCAGTATTAATAACATGTTTCGATTTTTATTTTGTCATTATTAAATTCAAATTTAATACTTCCATTTATATCTGTTCTATAAATATTACTATCTTCTAAGTTTTCTAATACTTCGTCATTAGGATGATTATATCGATTATTTTTACCAACTGATATAATTGAATATTCAGGATTAATACTATCAATAAAGTATTTGCTTGAACTCGTCTTACTTCCATGATGACCTATTTTTAAGATGTCAATATTACTAAGATTATATTTTTTTAAAATATCTTTTTCTTTTGCTTTTCCCGCATCTGCCATAAATAATAATTTATAATTATTATAATTAAAATATATAACACTTGAATTATCGTTTTCATTATCGTATGTTTTAGTGTTTAAAAAATGAAATTTATACTTATCGATATTTAATTCTTCTAAACAACTATAATATTTAATATTTTTGTTAGTTAATTTTTTAATAATTTCTTTTTCTAAATTATTATACTCACCACAATTAAATATTACTTTATTTACTTTAAAATTATTAATTAAATTAATTGATTCTCCTAAATGATCATAATCACCGTGAGTCAAAATTAAATAGTCTATTTTTTTAATTCCTAAACTTTTAAAATAAGGAATTAATTTATGAGTAGTTATATT
>CALVKL010000010.1 GCA_944332695.1 uncultured Bacilli bacterium | reverse complement strand
GAAGCAAGAAAATTAAATATTCCAGTATTTGGAATTGTTGATACTAATTGTGATCCTGATATGGTTGATTATGTAATCCCTGCAAATGACGACGCAATTAGAGCTGTAAAATTAATTACAAGTGTTATGGCAAATGCAATTATTGAAGCTAATGGTGGAGAAATAATTGATTATACAAGTGATAAGAATAAAGAAGAAAATGCTACTGAAGTAATGCAAAAAGCATTAGAAACAGTTAAAAGAAAAGAAGAAAGACCTAAAAAAGAAAATAAACCATTTAAAAAACCATTTGACAAAAACAAAAAAGAATTTAAAGCTGTTGTAAAAGAGACTAAGGTTGAAAAAAATGTTAAATCTACTGAAGAAGTAAAAGAAGAAAAAAAACAAGTAAAAGAGACAAAAAAAGAAACTAAAGTTGACTTGAGTTCTATGACTGTAGCTGAATTAAGAGATTTAGCTAAAACAAAAGAAATTAAAGGTTATTCAACTATGAAAAAAGCCGAATTATTAGAAGCTTTAAAGTAAGGAGAGATAATGATGATAAGTGCTAGTTTAGTAAAAGAGTTAAGAGAAACAACTGGTGCTGGTATGCTTGATTGTAAAAAAGCTTTAGAAGCCACTAATGGTTCTATAGATGAAGCTATCAACTGGTTAAGAGAAAAAGGAATTAGTAAAGCTGCTAAAAAAGCAGATCGTATTGCTGCTGAAGGGTTAGCGGCAACACTTATAGAAGGGAATAAAGCAGTTATTGTAGAAGTCAATTCAGAAACTGATTTTGTTGCCAAAAATGAAGAATTTAAAAATTTGGTTAATACAATTTTAGAAGCAATTATTAATAATGATGTTAAAACTAATGAAGAAGTTTTAAAATTAACAGTTAATGGTGAAACCATCGAGGAAATTATCATTAACAAAACAGCTAAAATTGGTGAAAAACTATCATTTAGAAGATTTGAAAAATTAACTAAAAATGAAGACCAAGTATTTGGATCATATTTACATATGGGTGGTAAAATTGCTGTGTTAGTAACATTATCTAATACTAGTGAAGAAGTTGCTAAGGATGTTGCTATGCATGCTGCCGCAATGCGTCCTAGTGTTTTAAGAAGATCAGAGCTTTCTAAAGAAGTAGTTGATAAAGAAAGAGAAATTTTAAAAGAACAAGCAATTAATGAAGGCAAACCTGTAGAAATAGCCGAAAAAATGGTTGAAGGTAGATTATTAAAATTCTATCAAGAATCATGTCTAGAAGAACAATCATTTGTTAAAGATGACAGCATAAATGTTTTAACTTATGTTAAAAATAATGGTGGAACAATTGATACTATGATTAGATTTGAAGTAGGCGAAGGCATGGCTAAAAGGGAAGAAAATTTTGCTGAAGAGGTTGCTAAACAAATGGGTGAATAATTACTCATTTGTTTTATTAAAAAAACTTCTATTTTTTTAGAAGTTTTTTTGTTACAACAATTAAAATTAAGATAATAAACAACACGGCAATGATATTATTTGCTAAAAAACTGATGAGCGAAAAAGTTAAACCACCGCTATAAATAACTGAAATTGAATCGATTATTTCACCGTTAAGTAAAATATCAATTGTTCCAATTTGCCCTTCTTTAGTAAAGTAATCTAACTGTTGTAATCCATTATAATCAAATTTAAAATAATCTTTAGTAATACTAGTTTGTAAATATTTAGTTATATTGCGATCTGCTGTAATAGTAATTTGTTTTTCTTTACTATTTTTAGTGTCTAAAGTTATGATCGGTTCACCTTTACTTATAATATCTAAATAATGATAATTAATCATATAATAGTCATATATCATAAAAGCATCCATAATATGTAATGGCTTATTAATTTTACCATTAGCGTTAGTTGTTATTAATAAATATTCAATATTATTATAATTAGCGATACTTGATAAACAATATCCTGCTAAATTAGTATAACCTGTTTTTGATCCATATATATAATTATTTGTTAAATTAAATCTATTTAAGTAATTGGAAAAAACGCTTCTAAAAGTTAATGTATTATCACTAGTTGTATATTTATTGGTTGTATAAATTTGCTTAAACAAAGGATTTTTTAAAGCATACTTTAAAATAACACTTATTTCTCTTACTGTGGAATAATGGTTGTCAGTATCAAGTCCTGATGTGTTAGCAAAATGAGTATTACTTAACCCTAATTCTTTGGCTTTATTATTCATTAATTTAACAAAATTGTCTTCATTGCCAGAAATATAGTAAGCTAGTGTTTTAGTAGCATCAGCGCCAGATGGGAGTAATACTCCATATAATAAATCTAAATATGTTACTTTTTGCCCTAATTTAAATCCTGCTACTGCTGCATTAGCTTCAATTAATCCTTCTAAAGCTTGCGCTGGAATAGTTACATATTCATAAACATTATCAATATTTTCAATAGCAACTATGGTTGTCATTATTTTAGTTAAACTAGCAATATATGTTCTTTCATCAGCATTTTTTTCAAAAATAACTGTATCATCATTCATATTATATAAAATAGCATGTTTTGAATTAATTTCCAAAGCTTCAATATTAAAGGGAATACAAACAATAAAAAAAACTAAATATTTTAAATACTTCATATAAACACCTACATATATATTTCTTTAATAATATCAATTTTACAAATTTGATTTAATTTATCTTTAATTTTATTAAAATCATTAATCGTCATATTAATTTCATATTCTGGTAAATTTGAAAAATCTTTGTTAATAATAGTACAATTATTCAATAGATATTCAACATCTTTAATTTTGTCATAAGTAAAACTAATCTTAATTAAAAATCCTTTTTCTAAAGATTTGATTTTTAAACCATTTTTAGTGGCATTACTATAAGCTCTAACCAATCCGCCAGCGCCTAATTTAATGCCGCCAAAGTATCTAATTACGACACATAAAACATGATCGAGTTGTTCTTTTTTTAAAATATTTAAAATCGGTAAACCAGCAGTTCCTGATGGTTCGCCATCATCACTAGCTTTTATATAATTATCCACAATATAAGCATAACAATAATGGGTTGCGTCTTTATATTCTAATTTTATTTTACTTAATTTATTATTAATGTCATTTAAACTATTAACTTGATAAAATAAAGTAATAAATTTTGATTTATTAATAGTTAACTCACTTTTACTATCGATAACTGTTTTCATAAAATTCACCATTTTAATTATATCTTATTATTTAAAATAAGTCTAGTTTGTGGTAGAATAATTATTATGAAAAAGTTTAAAAAAATATATATTGAAATAACAAATATTTGTAATTTAAATTGTTCTTTTTGTTCTAAAGATAATGTTGAAAAAAGAGAAATGACAATAAATGAATTTGAGCATATTTTAAAACAAATTAATAATTATACTGATTATCTTTATTTACATGTTAAAGGAGAACCTTTATTACATTCTAAATTAGAACAGATTTTAAATTTATGTAAACGATATAATAAAAAAGTTAACATTACTACTAATGGTACTTTATTAAAGCAAAAATTATATCTTTTAGAAAATATCCGCCAAATTAATATTTCATTACAAAGTTTAATTAATAAAAATAAGTTAAATGAAATATTAGAATGTGGTGATTATTTAAGTAGTCATGGTATCCAAGTAGTTTATCGTTTTTGGACAAACAATAATAGTGATTTAATTAAAATAATTTTAGATTATTACAATTATAGACAAGATATATCTAATAATATGAAATTGAAAGACAATTTATATATAAACAAATTATCAGAATTCAAATGGCCTAACTTAAATAACGAATTTATTAGTCAATATGGCTTTTGTAATGGACTTAATACTCATATAGCAATTTTAGTAGATGGAACAGTTATTCCTTGTTGTTTAGATAGCAGCGGAATAATTAATTTAGGTAATATTTATCAAGAAAATTTAATAGATATTTTAAATAAAGAAAAAACCAAACAAATTATGAAAGGATTTAAAAATAATAAATTAATTCATGAATTGTGTCAAAAATGTGATTTTAGGAAGAAGATGTTTAAATGATAAAAGATAAATTATCTTTAGTTGCTCAAAAACCAGGGTGCTATTTAATGAAAAATAAAGACGGTAATATTATTTATGTTGGCAAGGCTAAAAAGTTAAAGAATAGATTAAGTTCTTATTTTCGAGGAACTCATTATGGTAAAACTGCTAAATTAGTTAGTGAAATAGTAGATTTTGATTATGTTGTCGTTAATACAGAAATGGAAGCTTTAATATTAGAAAATAATTTAATTAAACAATATAATCCTAAATATAATATACTACTTAAAGATGATAAAAGTTATCCTTATATTGAATTAACTAATGAAACAGTTCCTCGTTTAACAATCGTAAGAAGTATTAATCGTAAAAAAAACTTAAATCATTTATATGGACCTTATCCTAATGTAACGGCCGCAAGAAATATCGTTAATTTATTAAATCGAATGTATCCTTTAAGAAAATGTACAATTTATAATAAAAAACCTTGTCTTTATTATCATATCAATCAATGTTTAGGTTATTGTATTAACCAAGTATCAAATAGCAAAATAGAAACTATGCGTAATGAGATTATTAAATTTTTAAAAGGAGATCACAGTTTAATAACCGAAAAAATCAAAAAAGAAATGTTATTAGAAAGTGAATTAATGCATTATGAAAAAGCTAAAGAATTAAAAGAATTATTGGATTATATTGAAATTGTTTTAACTAAACAACAAGTTGAAATGGGAGATATGATTGATCGAGATGTGTTTGGTTTCTATGCTGATAAAAGTTATTTAGCAATCCAGGTATTCTTTATTAGAGGTTCTAAGTTGATTGGTAAACATTCTAAAATATTTCCTTTATTAGATGATTTATATGATACACTTACTAGTTATATAACTAAATTTTATGATAAAGATGTCGTTAAGCCAAAAGAAATTCTAATACCTAATAATTTAAATAATGAATTAATAAGTGCTTATTTAAATATTAAAGTTTTAAGTCCAGTTAAAGGAAATAAGAAAAAAATTATCGATATGGCTTGTGATAATGCAAAAATATTATTAAATGAAAAATTTGAACTTATTAAAAAAGATGAAGAAAAAACGACTTTAGCTAACGAAGAACTTAAAACAATTTTAAAGCTACCTAAACTAGATCGAATTGAAATATTTGATAATTCTAATCTTTTTGGAAATTTTAACGTATCAGGAATGGTTGTTTATATTGATGGTAAGGAAGCTAAAAATGAATATCGTAAATATAAAATAACGGTGGATAAAAATGATGATTACAAAACAATGAAAGAAGTTATATATCGTAGATATTTTAGAGTCCTAAAGGATAATTTAGTAAAACCAGATTTAATAATTGTTGATGGGGGAATCGGTCAAATTAATATTGCAAGAGACGTATTAGAATCATTAAACTTAGATATTATGGTAGCTGGATTAAAAAAAGATGATAAACATGTAACTAGTAAATTATTGGCTTTTGATCCAATTGTTGAAATTGATATCGATAAAAAAAGTAATCTATTTCATTATTTAGAAAGAATGCAAGATGAAGTCCATAATTATACAATTAATTATCACAAACAATTAAGAAGTAAAGGAAGCTTAGAAAGTGTTTTATCTAATATATCGGGAATTGGTGAAAAAAGAAGAATTATGTTGTTAAAAAAATATAAAAGTATTAATAAGTTAAAAGAACTAACTCTTCAACAACTAGAAGATATATTACCTAAAGGAGTAGCTAATAACTTATACTTATATTTACAAGAATTTGACAAATAATTTATTTTTGTTATTATATATAATTGGTGAATAATGATGACAAATTTACAGTTTCAAAACGAAGAACAATTAAATAGTTTTATTAAAAATTTACAGTTTATTAATCTTGGCTCGGAAGGATGCTGTTATAGACTTGATCAAAAAACCGTTTTTAAACATTTATGTGGTCCATATTATGAACAAAGAAGCGAGAAAGAAATATTACAATTTAAAGATATTAATATATCTAATTATGTATTTGTTCAAAATGTAGTTTATTTAAAAGAAGAAATTATTGGCGTTTTAATGCGTTATATAAATGGTGAAAATATTGAAATACATAATCTTTACCGGGTAAGAATTATTAATTTAATTAAAGCATTTGATGATTTAATGGATGCAACTAAAAAATTATCTAATTTAGGAATTGGTGTTTTTGATGTTTGTTCTGTTAATTCAATATATAGTAAAAGTAGATTTTATTTAATAGATACAATGGATTATAGTAGAGTAGATATTGTTCCTGAACAACTTTTTAAAGAAAATATGTATAGAATAATACACAATATTTATCCGTCAATATTTCCTTTCCCGATTATTGAATTTGTATCTTCAATTCCCAAATTAAAAGATTTTAAAAATAATAAAGAATTATTAAGCAATCCTAGTTATTTTTTAAAAATATTATTAGATATAATAAATGAGTATTTAGGTTATGAAGTAAAATCATTTGCAGAAGCTAGTAAAAAATTAGTTAAAAACTAGCTTCTTATTTTTATTTTTGATATAATATACATATGTCCACGTAGTTCAATGGATAGAATATTCCCCTCCGAAGGGAATGATCATAGGTTCAACTCCTAGCGTGGACACCATAATGTATAATATTTATTAAATATATAATTTTAAAATAACATATAAATAAATTAACAAAAAAATTAAAAAAATCGTTGACAATCGATATGAGAATATGTTATATTATATTGGTACTTGGGGAATTAGCTCAGCTGGCTAGAGCATCTGCCTTGCACGCAGAGGGTCAGGGGTTCGAATCCCCTATTCTCCACCATTAGTACTTAGTCGAACTAGCCATAAGTTAATGGATAGTTTGGTTACATAAATACCTCGTTGATAAAAGTCAACGAGGTTTTGTTATATAAAAAATCGCAAAGTCTCAGGAGGAAATGATAATGCAAGTTGTATTAAAGAATAATGAATATCAAACAAAAGAATTCATTTAATAGAAAAAAACAAAATATTAACCATTATGTTCAGTGGTGATGGCGATTTATATTGGATTATAAATAATATAGACTGCTTGAAAAATAAAGAGTATTCTTATGATTACTTTGAAATAACTAAAGAAAATTATGCAGTATATGCATTATTTGAACAATTAGTAAATGATATCAAGAATATAAATATATTTGACAAATTGGAAATTGAATTTCAATCATATATCGATGAAGATATCGAAATGGATGAAGAATTAGATAAACAAAGATATAGAAAATTTAATATGTCCCATTATAATGATCTTTATGATGAAAAAACCAATACAATTACATGGATATCAGATGAGACAGCTTTCAAAATAGCTAATAAAGTTCAAATCAAAAAAATAAAAGATAAGTTTATAATTGAGTTTTCTACACAACCATATATAGAAGGTTATGAAAAATAAAATAATTCATTAGGAATTATGGGAATAAGATTTCGTAATTCAGGCAGTAGATACGAACCGTTTAATATGGTATTTATGAGAATGTTTTTACAATTACAAAAAGTAGATGATATAAGTGATTATGGACATCAAATCCATATTGAAGAGTATTTATATAAAAAATCTTTAGTAAAAAAGATTAATTAAATAATTATAAATTATTTATTAGTAAAAAAGGTAAAAAACTAATAAGAAAAGATTAGTGCTTTGCGTTGTTCAGAATATAATGAAATTATAAATAATATATGTTCAAATAAGATAACATTAAGACACCAATTTTGATAAAAAAACTTTAAATAATTTTTTTAACATATTTTAAAAACAACGTAAAAAAATGTATAATTATTTTAATGCTTATGATATAATATTTAAAGGTGGGCAATATGGAAAAAATAATTTTAGTTGATGGCAACAATCTATTATTTAGAAGTTACTATGCTACTGCGTATAATGGTAATTTTATGAAAAACAGCAAGAATTTTCCTACTAATGCTTTGTTTGGCTTTAATAACATGATACATAAAATTATTGAAGAAGAAAAACCTACCTATATGGTGGTTGCTTTTGATAAAGGAAAAACATTTAGACATGACAAGTATGATTTTTATAAACAGGGAAGAATTGAAACACCTAATGAGTTGAAGCAACAATTTCCTATAGCTAAAGAATTATTAGAAGCAATGGGAATAAAATATTTTGAAATTGATAATTATGAAGCTGATGATATTATTGGTACATTAGCCGAGTATTGCAATAATAATCTTGAATTTACTGGTACTATTATTAGTAGTGATAAAGATTTATTGCAATTAATTAGTGACGATGTTGATATTAAATTATTAAAACAAAAAGATTATATCCGTTATAATTTTAAAAAATTTACTGAAGAATATAAAATAAAACCGATTAATATTATTGATTTAAAAGCTTTGATGGGTGATTCTTCTGATAATATTCCTGGAGTTATGGGAATAGGTGAAAAAACGGCTTTAAAATTATTACAAGAATATAAATCACTAGATGGTATATATCAAAATATCGATAAAATAACAGGTAAAACAAAAGAAAAATTATTAAATGGTCAAGATAGTGCTTATATGAGTTATGAACTAGCTACTATATGTAAAAATGTTCCATTAAATTTTAAAATAGAAGATTTAAAATATTTAGGAAAAACCGACAAATTAAATGAAATTTATGAAGAATTAGAGTTTTATTCATTTTTAAAAAAAGAAGATAAAAAGGAAGAACAATTAAATGTAACAATAATAGATGATACTAAAAAAATTAAATTAAACAAAGATAGTGCTTTGTATTTAGAAATATCAGGTACAAATTATCATACCTCACAAATTATTGGTATGGGAATATACAATGATGAAAATTCTTATTATATTCCTTTTGAAAAAATAGATAATTTAGATTTTCTTAAAAATATAAAAGTTACTACTTATGATTTAAAAAAAGTTTATGTATCTTTGAAATGGCAAAACTTAAGTATTGAAAATATAACTGATGATTTAATGATTGCTTCATCATTATTGGAGTATAACACTAAAGAAGATATTGCCTATTTAGCTAATCAATTTAATTATAACATTCCGTTTTTTGAAACAATGTTTAAATCAAATAAAAATTTAGATATCGCTAATATAGTTGTTAATAAAGCTAAGTTTATTTATGAAAAAAAACAAGAAATAATTGATAAATTAAAAAAAGAAAATTTATTAAAACTTTATCAAGAAATTGAAATGCCCTTAACTTATGTGTTGGGTGATATGGAATATGATGGTGTTTACGTCGATAAAAATATTTTAAACCAAATGGGCGATGAAATAAAAATAAAGATAGAATTATTAAGTAAAGATATTTATAATCATGCCGGATGTGAATTCAATATATCATCTCCTAGTCAATTAGGAGAAATACTATTTGAAAAATTAAATTTACCACATGGTAAAAAAGGAAAAACGGGTTATTCCACAGCTATTGATGTTTTACAGAAATTAAAAGGAAAACATCCAATTATTGATTTGATAATTGAATATAGAATGCTTACAAAGTTATACACTACCTATGTTGAGGGATTGCTTACATCAATTATGGAAGATGGTAAAATTCATACAATTTATACACAAACACTAACTAGAACTGGTAGATTATCAAGTATTGAACCTAACTTGCAAAATATTCCCATTAGAACTGAATACGGCCGATTAATTAGAAAAGCTTTTATTCCTTCTAAAGATTCAATTATTATAAGTGGTGATTATTCACAAATAGAACTTCGTGTTTTAGCTCATATGGCTAATGCGGAATCTTTAATAAATGCCTTTAAAAATGATTTAGATATTCACAGCAAAACTGCTAGTGACATTTTCAAGGTACAAGAAGTTACAAAACAAATGCGAAGAATTGCTAAAGCGGTTAACTTTGGAATAATTTATGGAATTAGTAGTTTTGGATTATCAGAAAATTTAAATATAACGCCTAAAGAAGCTAAAGAATTTATCGACGAATATTTAAAAACATATCCCGGAATTAAAGAATATATGAATAAGACCATAAATCAAGCTTATGAATGTGGTTATGCGAAAACATTATTTAATCGTAAACGAACAATTGATGAGTTAAAAAATTCTAATTATATGATTAGACAATCTGGTGAGAGAATAGCTTTAAATACTCCTATTCAAGGAACAAGTGCTGATATAATAAAAAAAGCCATGGTAGAAATTCATCGAGAATTTAAAAAAAACCATTTACACTCAAAATTAATTATTCAGGTTCACGATGAATTGGTATTTGATTGTTTAAAAAATGAGCAAAAAAAGGTAACTGAAATTATGAAAAATGTTATGGAAAACGTATGTCAATTAAACGTACCATTGAAAATTGATATTGAATATGGTAATAATTGGTATGAAGCAAAATGAAGAGGTGATAAAAATGCGTATATGTGAAGATCCAGATATTTTAAATATTTTATATATTTTTATAAAAATACTTAATTTCGCAACAATTGCAACGATTGTGATATTAGTTATAATGATAATGTATGATATTATTAAAATGATGTCATCATCGAATGTAGAAACAAAAAATGGTATAAATAGTATTACTAAAAGAATAATAGCAGCTGTGATAATATTTTTAGTGCCATCAATTATTAGTGTTGTATTAAATATAACCGGCCAAACTTTAGATTATGGTGATTGTTTAAATAATGCCAATAAAGAATTTATTTCTATTGCTAATGCTGATAAAGCGGAAGAATATTTAAAACTAGCTGAAGAAAATAAATCTTCTGAAGCCCTTTATAAAGCAAAAAAATATATAAATAAGATTTCTGATGAGAATGTAAAAGAAGTAATGTTAAATCGTGTTGACATTGTAGAAAATATAATTAAAGGCGAGAACGGAAAACTTGAAAATCTATGTAATATTCAAATACCTAGTAATGGGATGAACTATGGCTCTTTAGAATATTCTGGATTTTATACAGATGGTTCATGTAATTCTATATCAGGGAATTATTTAGAAGAGGAACCAGACCCTTCATGTGTTATTAACTATTGGAAAGCAGAAGAAAACAATCAATGTTATTTCATATATCCTAAAGATAGTTATGGTCAATCATTAGGCGCCTGGCCACCAAACTACGATGATATGCCTACTAAAATTAATATAAAAAAAGAATATCAAGAAAAGTTGATTTGGCCAGTTTCGGGTAAATTTCTTTCTATTAATCTTACCAAGGAAATTGCCTTTTCTTCAGAACTTGGTACCCCAGTTTATGCACCCGCATCAGGAACGTTAAGATTTTCTCAATGGGGTCAAACTACTCATAAATATGGCTCTGAAACAGCCTATACTGTTGCAATTATGATGGATGACCCAATAAAATATGAGGATGACCCTAATGAATATTCATTGATAGTTTTAAGTAATCTTTCTGGAATAGTTCATCGTTGTGATGCTGAAGATGGACTTTATTGTGATAAAAAAATCAGAGTAGAACAAGGAGAACTGATTGGTTTTGTTGGGACTTCAACTTATGGGGATGATCAATTGCCTGGTAATAATGGTTTTGCGCCTAGCGTTAGAATGGCCATTTTGCCAACTGGATATGCTTATGTCGATGCATATGAAAAAGCGTTAAGTTATGATAAATTAAAAGAATTGTATGAAATATCACAAGCTTATGAATCGAGAAAGGTGGGAGAATAATGAAAAAAATATTTCTACTTTTATTAGTCATTATTCTTTCCGGTTGTAATAACTCTGCTTTAGAATATAAAAAAGTAGCTGATGGATTAATTGATTATTACCATGATAATTATGATAAGAAAAATTTGAATGATAAACAAGAAGAAATGATTGAAGATTATGTAAACAATAAACAAATAAATTTAGAAAATTATATTATTAAAAACGATTTTTATAAAACTAGTGAGCAAAATACTTTTGGTGTTTATGTTGAAGATGGTAAATGCTATATAAATATTGATGATATTGTTTTTACTTCAAGTGATAGTGATACAATAACCAGCGCAAGAATTGTATGTAATGGTTATTTTACGACAATAACTAAAGATAGTATCAAAAATTCAATACCAGATATAATTTCTCGTTTTGAATATCGTTTTTTAGGATACTATGAAAGCGATAAATATAGTTATGTATATCGTTCATATAATACAGGTGGCGAATTAACTATTACTGTTGGTGATAAAATAACAGTAGAATTAAAAGGAGCTGAAGATTTAGAACTAAAACCTATTTATGAAAATAAAAATATTGTTTTACCGATTATATTTATCTTATCAGGAATTATTATATTTTTAGTAGTTAAAAAATTTTATCATAAAGATAAACAAGAAGGTTAATAATGAAAGAAACAAAAGTATTATTGGTTAGTTTAATAACCAATATCTTTTTATCTATTATAAAATTTGTTTTTGGTGTTATCGGTAAAAGTAATGCTTTGATAGCTGATAGTGTTCATTCTTTTAGTGATTTAGCTACTGATTTAATAGCTATTTTAGGAAATAAACTAGCATTAAAACCAGCTGATAAGGAACATCCTTTTGGTCATGGTAAAGTTGAATATATAACTAGTATGATAATAGGTATGATAATTATTATTCTTGGCTTAGGCCTCATTAATGAAGCTTTCAATAAAGAAATAACGGTTCCTAATATTATTGTGATTGTGGCTAGTATTTCTACAATAATCATCAAATATATTTTAGCTTCGTATATTTATAAAAAAGGAATAAAATATAACAATAATATTTTAATTGCTTCCGGTAAAGAAAGTAAAACTGATGTTTATAGTTCAATTTTTGTTTTGATATCTATAATATTGATGCAGTATTCTGATACCGTTTACATCTTTAAATATGCTGATATATTTGGGACAACTGTAATTGCCTTATTTATTATTTATATAGGCTATAAAATATTAGCAGATAATATTAGTAATTTATTAGAAAAACCGATTATTGATTCTTGTTATTTAAAAGAAATACGACAAACCTTTTTATCTTTTGATGAAATAATTGCAATTAAAGATTTATATATTTTTAAATATGGCCCATATTATAAATTATTAGCTAATATAGTTATGGATGATAAAATTTTATTAAAAGATGCGCATCAAATAATTGATAAATTAGAAGAAACTTTAAAGCAAAAAGATGAAAAAATTAAATATGTATACATTCATATGGAACCTAGAAGTTGACAGTTTATATTCTTTGTGTTAGAATATGGAACCAAAAAAGGGGGAGATAATATGCCAACAAAATATGCGTTTGAGCAAATTATCATGAAATTAGAAGAAATTGTCAGATTATATAAAAACTCGCCATTTCGTTTTAATAAATATAAATTATATTTATCTAATGGTAAAGTTATTGAATTTTCTTTTAAACCACAAAATATTGCTCATTTATTAGGTATTAATATTACTAGTTTAAAAGCAAGTAGAATTTTATTAAGTAATACTGCTTTCGAAATGATAGAAGAGTTAATTGATAGATATACAGCTATTTATCAAAAAATGGCAAATGGTGAAGCTTGTTATAAAGATATTTTTTCGCCATTTATTAAAGAAAAATTAGCTTTTTTTGAAAAAGTTTTTAGATTCAATTCTCATGATATACTTGGAATTTGTCATTATGTTCCAGCTCGTTCATATATAAATGGTGAACCTAATAATTATGGATGTGAATATTATATTATTTTTGATGATGGCGATAATTATCCTTATTTTTTAGGTTTAAAAAAAGATCAAAATTCTCGTTTTTATGTACCTTCATCTCTTATAAGTTCTTTTGAAGAAGAAAAATCTTATAAGCTTTTTGGTGAAATTACTGCTAACCAAGAAGTTATGTTAGTTAATAATGTTTTAAGAACTAATACTGGCGATAAGTTTTACATCACTAATGCCGAAAAACTATCATTGGTTCAAAAATTATCAGAATTAGCAAGAACTTATAATTTTCATATGATTGTTGATTCTGATTACATACATACTTTAAAAAAAATAATGAAAATCTATGATAAAGAGGATAAGGTTTCACGATTTTTATCTAGTTTGACTTTAGCTATTATGCAACATAAGCAAGTAAAAATGAGTGATGATTTAGATGAAGCTTGTAAAGACTTGGCTGATGCTTATAATTTAGAAGCATTAGGTAGTTTTAGTTCCTCTGAGCTTTTAGATGAATTAAGAAAACTAAGAGAAGAATTAAAGCGTGCAAAAGTAACGATTGATGCTAAAGAGCAACTTATTTTAACTCAACAAGAAACTATTACTCAACAAAAAGATGAAATAAATGCACTTCAACAAGATTTAGGTGCTAAAAATCAAGAAATTACGACTTTATCACAATTTAAAGAAGATGCTTTTCAACTTTTTAAAAAATATAGTAATTGACAATCAAGTAATTAAATGATAAAATTAGAAACATAAAGCGAAAAAGAAACTAAGTAATAAGTTATTTATTTATAGAAAGTTAGTGGCTGATGAAAACTAATAATAAATATTTATGAAATCTACTTCTTTAGCGAAATGTAAACATTTCCGGATTAGTCCGTTATCGTAAATTAAGAAATAAAGCTATTTGTTTAGGATGGTACCGTATTTTATATACTCCTAAACGTTAATAGCTTTTTATTTTTAAAGAAAGGAAAGAAAAAGATGATCGATATTAAATTAATAAGAGAAAATAGTGAATTAGTAAAGGAAAATATTAGGAAAAAATTTCAGGATAAAAAATTAAGCATTGTCGATGAAGTACTTGAACTTGATAAACAATTTAGAGAAAGTAAATTAAAAGGTGATAATTTACGAGCTTTAAAAAATAAAAAAAGTTCAGAAATTGGTATTTTGATGAAAAATGGTAAAAAAGAAGAAGCTGATAAAATTAAAGAAGAAATCAGTAATTATGCTAATGAAATAAAAGAATTAGAAGAAAAAGAATTATTGTTAGAACAACAAATAAAAGAAAAAATGATGGTTATTCCTAATATAATTGATGATTCTGTTCCAATTGGTAAAGATGATAGCGAAAATGTTGAAATTGAAAAATTTGGTGAACCAATAGTACCTGATTACGAAATACCATATCATGCAGATATCATGAAAAATTGTTTAGATAAAGAATCATCAGGTAGAACTAGTGGTAATGGTTTTTATTACTTGATAGGTGATATAGCTCGTCTTCATTCCGCAATGTTATCATATGCAAGGGATTTCATGATCGATAAAGGATTTACTTATTGCATCCCACCTTTTATGATTAGAAGTGATGTAGTAAATGGCGTTATGTCATTTGAAGAAATGGATGCGATGATGTATAAAATTGAAAATGAAGATCTATATTTAATTGGTACTTCTGAACATTCTATGATTGGAAAATTTAAAAATCAAATTGTAAAAGAAAATGAACTACCTATCACATTAACTAGTTATTCGCCATGTTTTAGAAAAGAAGTAGGAGCACACGGTATCGAAGAACGAGGAATATATAGAGTTCATCAATTTGAAAAACAAGAAATGGTCGTTTTATGTAAACCTGAAGACTCTATGGATTGGTATAATAAGATGTGGAGTTATACCGTAGAATTTTTTAGAAGTTTAGATATACCAGTTAGAACATTAGAATGTTGTTCAGGTGATTTAGCAGATTTAAAAGTAAAATCATGTGATATAGAAGCATGGAGCCCAAGACAAAAGAAATATTTTGAAGTTGGATCTTGTTCAACCTTAGGCGATGCTCAAGCAAGAAGATTAGGTATTCGAACTAAAAATGATAAAGAAACATATTATTTACACACTTTAAATAATACAGTACTTGCTACTCCTCGTGGGTTAATCGCTTTTTTAGAAAATAATTATCAAGAAGATGGCAGTATCAAAATACCTAAATCTTTACAACCTTATATGGGAGGACTAAAAATAATTAATAAATAAGTTATCTATAAAAAATAAGTAAATAAATTGCTTATTTTTTAAAGTGGAAAGGATTGATAAAATGAAAATAGGCGTGTTTGATTCAGGAATTGGTGGCCTTAATGTTTTAAAAGAATTAGTTAATAAATATCCTAATAACACTTATTATTATTTTGGTGATAATATTAATATTCCTTATGGAACTAAATCAAAAAAAGAATTAAAACTATTATCAAGTAAAATAATTCAATTTTTACTTTCTAAAGACGTCGATATTATTATTATTGCTTGCGGGACAATTAGCTCAAATCTTTATATGGAAATAAAAACAAAGTATAATATTCCTATTTATGATATTATTAGTCCAACTATTGAATATTTAAACAAAAGTGATTTTAAAACAATAGGTGTTTTAGCAACCGATATGACAGTTAAAAGTAATGTTTTTAAAATTAATAGAGATATTTATCAAGTTCCTTGTCCTCAATTAGTCCCTTTAATTGAAGATAATTTAGACTACATTCCAGCTTTAAATAAATATTTAAATAAATTGCCAGAAGTAGATGCTTTAGTATTAGGGTGTACACACTATCTTATTTTTGAAGATTATTTAAATAATTTAAATATTAAGACAATTAATATGGGGAAAATATTATGTGATAAAATAAGTATAAATAATGGTAACGAATGTAAAATAAGACTATATTTTAGTAAAGTTAATCATAATTTAATTACTAATATTGACAAAATAATAAAAAAAGATTATCAATTGGAGGAATTATGCCTGAATTACCAGAAGTAGAAACAGTTAAAGAAACTTTAAAAAAACAAATATTAAATCAAAAAATATTAGATGTTATTGTTAATTATCCTAATATTATTGAAAAACCAAGTGTTTTAGAATTTATCAAAAAAATTAAAAATCAAACTATTATTGATATTAAAAGAAGAGGCAAATGGTTATTATTTGAATTAAATGATTATTATTTATTATCACATTTAAGAATGGAAGGTAAATATTATATTAAAAACTTTAACGACGAAGTGACAAAACATCAACATGTAATATTTAAATTTCAAGATTTTGAACTAAGATATAATGACACTCGTAAATTTGGTAGAATGTATTTATTAAATAAAGATAATATTTATAATAATAAACCTTTAAATGAATTGGGTTTTGAGCCATGGGATAACAAATTAAATGTTAATTATTTAAAAGAAAAATATAAAAATAAAATTTTACCTATTAAAACGGTTTTATTAGATCAATCAATAATAACGGGAATTGGAAATATTTATGCTGACGAAATATTATATTTAAGCAAAATAAATCCTTATAAAAAAACTAATACTTTATCAGACGACGAATTAAATAGTATAATTATCAATACTAAAGTAGTTTTAGAAAAAGCTATTAATTTAGGTGGAACAACTATTAAAAGCTATACTTCAAGTGAAGGTGTACATGGTAGGTTCCAAAATGAATTATTAGTTCATACTAAAAAAAATTGTCCTAAGAATCATAAAATTATTAAAGTAAAAATCAATGGTCGAGGAACATATTATTGTGATAAGTGTCAAAAATAATATATATTTTGTTAAAAATGTGTTATAATGTTAGACGTATTAAGGAAGTGAAATATGAAAAAAACAAAAATTGTTTGCAGTATTGGACCTGCAAGTAATAATTCTGATATTATGTTGGAAATGGTAAAAAATGGTATGAATGTGGCAAGAATTAATTTTTCTCATGCTACATTAGATGAAAGAAAAGAAGTAATTAATTCAGTAAAAAAAGTGCGTGAAATAACTGATCAAAACATTGCAATTTTATATGATACAAAAGGCCCAGAATTCAGAAATGGTATTTTAGAAAACGATGAAATAAATTTAATTGAAGGTAATTTAATTAGAATAGTCAAAGAAAAAGTAATTGGTAATAGCGCGAGGTTTTCTGTAAATCATCCTAATGCTATTGACTCATTAGATGTAGGTAACCGAATTTTATTAGAAAATGGTTTAATGTGTATTGAAGTTGTTTCTAAAGAAATAGACGGAATTACTTGTAAAGTAATTGTTGGTGGTGTATTAGGTAATAAAAAGAGTTTAAGTGTCCCAGGAGTTCATTTAGATATGCCCTTTGTTAGTGAAGAAGATAAAGCTGATATTATTTATGCATGTCAAAATGAAGGTGATTTCTTAGCTTTATCATTCGTTTCTAAAAAACAAGATGTTTTAGAAGTAAAAGAAATTTTAAAAGAGCAAAATCGTACTGATATGAAAATAATAGCTAAAATTGAGAGTGCTACAGGAATAGATAACTTAGAAGAAATTATTTCTGTTGCTGATGGTGTCATGGTGGCAAGAGGCGATTTAGGTGTAGAAGTTTCAATGGAAGACTTACCAATATTACAAAAAAGAATAATTGATTGCTGTAGAAGACATGGCAAATTTTGTATTGTTGCTACTGAAATGCTAGAAACAATGAAGAAAAACAATCGTCCTACAAGAGCGGAAGTATCAGACGTTGCTAATGCTGTTTTAAATGGAACTGATGCTGTTATGCTATCAGGTGAAACAACTGTTGGTAAGTATCCGGCAGAAACTGTTAAATGTATGTCTAACATTTGTGAAAATATTGAAAAATATCTTGATTGTAAAATAAATACTGATTACATAAAAAAAAGTGTTGAAGGAGCAATTGCTACTAATATTGTGGAAACAGCTTCTTTACTAGATGCTAAATTAATTGTTGCAACAACTATGAGTGGTAAAACTGCTGCTAGAGTAAGCAACTTAAGACCTAAAACTTTAATTTTAGCTACTTGTCCAAATAAAAAAGTAGCTAGATCATTAGCTTTAAATTTCGGCGTTTATCCTATTGTGACTAATATTTTTGATTCTATTGATGAAATTGTTGAAGACGCTAAAATAAAGGCAATTGATTTTGCTGAATTAAAGCATAACGATCTTATCTTAATAACTGGTGGCTTTCATAAAAATAACGAAAATAAAGGAACAAACTTTATGAAAATAGAAAAAATATAGTTTGTTTTTTTCTTGACTAAAATAAAGATATATCTTATAATATTTATGAGAATAAAGGGATGATAGGTATGAATAAAACTAAAATAGTTGTGACAATTGGACCGACAATTTTTAATAAAGATATCTTAAAGTCATTAATAATTAATGGCGTTGATGCCTTTAGAATCAATATGAGTTATTATAATTTTAATTCTTGTGAAGAAATAATCGATTATATTAATGAATTAAATATGACCCTTAAAACTCATACAGCAATTATTTTAGATATTAAAGAACCAACTATTAAAGTTGGTAGAATAGCTAATGGACAAGCTTTTTTTAAACAAGGTGATAAAATTCGAATTTTTATGAATCACGTTTTAGGTGATTGTACAAAGTTTAGTATTAATTATCCCAATTTAATTAATGAATTGCCTTTAAACTCAATTATTGAAATAAACAATGTTAAATTACAAGTTTTAAATAAAGGTGATGATTATTTATTGTGCCAAGTTTTAGAAGAAGGTATAATATCAGAAAATCAAACAGTAAAATTACCAAATTTCAGAATAAATTGTCAATATTTAAATGATCAAGATAAAGAAAAAATATATTTTGCCAATAAGAAAAATATCGATTTTTTAGCTTTATCTTGTGTTTCTAGTTCTGATGATATATTAGAAGTAAATGATTTATTAATAAATTTAGGCAATAATCATATACAAATTATATCAAAAATAGAAAATAGTTCGGCGGTTAATGATCTTGATAATATTATAAAAATTAGTGATGGCATTATTATTGATCGTAAAGATTTAAGTTTAGAAGTTCCGGTCGAAAAAATTCCCGCTATTCAAAAAAAAATAGTATCAAAATGTCATGCTAAAGGAATAATAAGTATTATTGCCAGTGACTTATCGCAGACGATTAATAATTACCCAATTAGAGCTGAAGTTTCTGATATTGCCAGTGCTGTTTTAGAAGGAATAGATGCTATTATGTTATCTGGTGAGATCGCAATTGGTAAAAATTCAGTTGCTATTATTAAACTATTAGAAAAGATAATTAAAGCAGCAGAAGAAGATGTTGATTATGACTATATGTTAGAACAATCTATTAAAACAGAAAAAAAAGATGCTACCGGTTCATTAGCATATAGTGTAGCTGGGTGTGCTTTAAGATTAAATTGTAAAGCAATTTTCACACCGACGATTAGTGGCTTTACAGCAAAAAAAATAAGTCGTTTTCATCCTATTTGCCCTATCATAGCACCAAGTCCTAATTTAGAAACAGTTCGGTCTTTAGCGTTAAATTATGGTGTTTATCCAATTTTAATTGATGATTTAAAAAGCTTAGATTCTATTATTGAAAAAAGCAAAAAAATAGCACAAGAATTTTTAAATTTAAAAGAAAAAGATAATATTGTAATTACAGGAGGGTATCCGTTCAAAAAAGTTAAAAATACTAATTTTATGAAATTAGAAGAAATATAAGGGGTGAATCATGTATAATTTAGGAGAACATTTTAAAGTTAATTATGATAAAATAAAACCTAATCCTGAATGCGTAATTAAAGGTGAAAAATATCGATTCACAATTTTAAGTGAACGTTTAATTAGAATTGAATATCGCGAGGACGGTAATTTTTTAGATGCCCCAACTCAATTAGTTGTCAATCGTAATTTTGACAAACCAAAATTCGAAGTAAAAAATGAAAAAAACAGATTAATAATAATGACTTCTTATTTTAATTTGTTTTATAGTAAAGAAAAAAAAATAAATAATAATAACAATTTATATGTTGATGTTTTAAATGCCAATAAAACTTGGTATTACAAACATGTGGAAGCTAAAAATTATGATGCACCTATTATAATTGAAGATGGAAAAATAAAAAATATCAAGAGTTTATATTCTTTAGATGGTTTTGTATCAATTGATGATTCTAATGGTAAAATAGTTAATGAAGACGGTACCATTAAAGAAAACGATCATTTAGGATTTGATATTTATTTATTTGTTTACTTAAATGATTTTGATTTATGTTTAAAAGATTATTATAATTTAACTGGCTACCCTGCCTTAATTCCACGATTTGCTTTGGGAAATTGGTGGAGTAAGAATGTGGAATATAATGATTTTTCCTTGAAAGAGTTAGTTGACAATTTTATTCAACATGAAATTCCTATTTCAATTATCTTATTAGATAAAGGATGGCATCTTAAAGCATTTAAAAATAAAGAATATTTACAAACCGGTTTTACTTTTAATAAAGATTTATTTAAAGCCCCTTATGATATGATTTCATATTTACATAATAAAGGGATAAGACTAGGATTGAATATTAATCCTACAGAAGGATTTTATGATATTGATGAATATTATGATCAAGCTTTAAAATATTTGCCAGCTGATGAAAATGGAGTGATTCCATATAATGTTTTAGATCCCAAATGGCTTGATGTTTATCTTAAAATATATATTCATCCTTTAGATGCTTTGGGTATAGATTTTTATTGGTTAGATTGCTATAATGCGAAAGAAATTGATAAAGATTATTTGCTTAAACATTACCAATTTTACGATATGGAAAGAAATTATAAAAGACGACCTATGATTTTTAGTTATAGTGCTGGTTTGGCACAACATCGCTATCCAATTTTATATGCTGGGAAAACTGTTGTTAGTTGGGATTCGTTAAAACAAATTCCTAAATATAATGCAAATGCTACTAACATTGGTGTTAGTTGGTGGAGCCATGACCTTGGTGGATATTTTAAAGGCGTCGAAGATAATGAATTATATATTCGTTATGTTCAATTAGGAACTTTTTCACCAATTTTTAAATTTGGAGCAGATAGTGGTAAATATTATAAACGAGAACCTTGGCGTTGGAGTGTTAAGACATTTGGTATCACTAAAGATTATTTGGAATTAAGACATAAATTAATTCCATATATTTATAGCGAAGCTTATAAATATACTAAAGATGGCATTCCGTTAATAAAACCAATTTATTATGTAGCGCCAGAAATGTATGATGACTTATTATATAGTGATGAATACTATTTTGGAAGTCAATTTTTTATATGCCCAATTACTAAGAAAAAAGATTATGTCATGAATCGTGTTGTTCATCGATTTTATATGCCAGAAGGAATTTGGTATGATTTCTTTACTGGTAAAAAATATCCTGGGAATAATAATTATGTTGCATTTTACAAAGATCAAAATTATCCAGTGTTTGCTAAAGCGGGTAGTATTATTACTTTAGGATATAATGATAATATTAACGATACGACGCCTCCTAAAAATATGGAAATCCATTTTTTTCCAGGTATAAGTAATTCATATTTATTATATGAAGATGATGGCTTATCAAGTTTATATAAAAAAGGTTTTTATCTGTTAACAAAAATTGAATATAATTATATGCCTAATAATTATACAGTTATTATAAGAGCTATAGAAGGAAAGAGTGGAATTGTTCCTAAACATCGTAATTATAAACTGATTTTTAGAAATGTAAAAAAGGCAACTAGCGTTATTGTTTATGAAAACAACGAAGAAAAAGAATGTAAAACCTATGTTTCTGGTCCTAATTTTATAGTTGAAATAGAAAATGTTAATTCCATAAATCAATTAACAGTTAATTGTAAGGGCAAAAACATTGAGTTTGATCCAACTAGATTAATTAATGATGATATTTTTGAAATTTTAGATGATTTACAAATTGAAACATTGATGAAAGAAAAAATAGATGAAATTATTTTCAGTGACTTACCAATAAAAAAGAAAAGAATTGCAATTAGAAAGTTAGGCCGTAAAGGTTTAGAACAAAAATTTGTTAAATTATTTTTAAAATTATTAGAATATATCAGTACTGTTTAAAAATGTAGGTTTCTGGCACTAATAAAGGTGGAAAAATAAAAATGAGAAAAATATTAAAAAAAGAGATAAAGCATTTACGTTAATAGAATTATTAACTATAGTAGTTATATTAGCAATAGTAGCTTTAATCGCTACACCAATT